>NZ_JBFTMC010000028.1:0-39448 GCF_056396765.1 Bacillus sp. 05T22 | reverse complement strand
GGTCTATATAGGAAGTAACCCATAACTCCACCAACACATGATGGCAATAACCATCCAATTCCTTCCTTATATAAAGGAAGCATTTGCAACACATTTATTATAGCATCAAACTTAATATTTGCACTTTCTAAACCGTTAAATAGACTAATAACTAGTGCCCCTAAAATTGCACCGATATATATTGTATTTCGTTGCCCAATCCATTTATGGAAATAAGACAGAACAATTAGTACAATCGCAACAGGATAAATAATCAGTAACACAGGCAATGTTACAGCAATAAGCTGTGTTAACCCTAAGTTTGATACAAATAAACTAAACGCACATACCAATGTGACAATCATTTTATGCGATAATCTTGGGAATAAGTTTGTAAAGAATCCCGCACACGCCGATGTAAGTCCAACTGAAGTTGTTAAACATGCGAGTGTAATAACAAGGCCTAACAATACTTTTCCACTTGTTCCATATAGCTCATTTACAACTTTCGTTAAAATAAGACCTCCATTATCAGAAACGCCAAGTGATGTACTTGTCGAACCAAGATAAGCAAGTGATAAATAAATTAATGTTAAGCCTACCACAGCAATAATTCCTGATATAATTGTTATTTTTGCAATTTGTCCACTCTCTTTTATCCCTTTTGAACGAATAACTTGTACAACAACGATCCCAAATACAAGTGCACTAATAGCATCCATCGTTAAATATCCTTGAATAAATCCGCCAAAAAATGCATTTTCTTTGTATGCATCTAATGGTGCAGCAGGCGCCCCAATTGGATCAATAATCGCTTTTCCAACAATTACAGCAACAATTAATACTAATAATGGGGTAAGGAACTTTCCAAACCAATCAATTAGTTTTGATGGATTTAATGATAAATACCAAGTAACCCCAAAGAAAACTACTGTGTATAGAAACAGCATATACCACTCTGACACAAACGCTTCTGATAGAAACGGCTTCATTCCCATTTCAAATGAAACTGCCCCTGTACGCGGGATTGCAAAGAATGGTCCAATCGCTAAATAACTAATCAGTGGGAAAATAAACGCAAATATAGGATGTACTCTAGAGGATAACGCTTTCAAGTCTCCCTCTACAAAAGCTACAGCGGTTACAGCTAATAGAGGAAGTCCGACTCCTGTCACAAGGAATCCAATTGTGGCAATCCAAACATTTTCTCCTGCTTGTTGACCTAATACTGGTGGGAAAATTAAATTTCCTGCTCCTAAAAATAATGCAAACAACATCAAACCAATTGCTATCGTATCTCCTGGCCTTAATCGTCCCTTCATCTTTTTCTTGCATAGCATGTTCCCTATTGTTTTTATCTTTTTTCACAATATGCTATGCATCCTCCTCTCTGCTCATGTTGATTAATATATCGCCCCTTAAAAGGCAATGCCTTTCTCCATAATTTCTCCACTTCCCCTTTTTATTACTCTAATTTATAAATTTTGATTTTTTTGAATATTTAAATCATTAGAGTGTTAAACCATGGAGTAAACTTGTCAGACTTCTTTGCTTTTGTCACACATATAGTAACATATTTAGTTGAAAAATAAAAACATATTTTTTATATAGAATTTTTCGAAAAACAAAATAATAAGTTCTCCTTCCTCGTCTATTATTCTTTTAGGAAAATATTTTAGAAACAAATATGCAACGATTCATTTTGTTATCTCAAAATAACATTACTATTTCCTTTTTTATGTATAACGAAAAGCCATCTAAATTATACAGATGGCTTTGTATCTTCTATTCTATTGTCTCCACTTCACGTGGATTATTCATTTCTTCTACATATACAACGCGAAATCCATGGTCTTCTAAATCCTTAAGCAATGAATCTAATTCTTCTGGTTTAAATTCTTCGCCTAGTGTAAACATAATTCTGCGTACTAATAACGCATCATTATCAAATGTCATTAAACTTTGAATGCCACTATATTTTTTCAAAACTGTAGATAGTTTTTGAATCGCTCCATTATAATCTTGGGTTCCCACCATAACAGAATACCTGCTAGAATGAACACCCCATGCATCCTCTAATAACTCAAATACCTTTTTATGAGTTAAGATTCCAAGAAATGTCCCTTTCTCATCGATAACGGACAAATATGGTAGCTTCTTAATTGTAAAGAACACTTTAAAGAAAGAAGAGTCTTCTCTCACATAGCCCTCTTTATCATTTAATAATTCTGATAAATCATCTTCTAATGAACCTTTATATTCTAAAATATCTACTTTATATACATTCCCTAAAAATTTCTCTTTCTTTTCATCTAAAACTGGCACACAACGATAACCCGTTTTATTTAAATGATCCAATGCTTCACCTATTGTAAATGAAATGGAGCAATATAAAACTTCTCTTTTTGGCACATAATTTCCTTTAATCCTCATAAAAAGCCTCCTTATGTTAAAATACTTTCTGTGCCATAACTATATTATATTTTCAGAAAAAAATAAATGATTTATTTTATTTTTCTGAAAGCTTTTCGTATTATTGTCATTATTTGTTCATGAATGATTCATTTTTGAGAAATTTAGTAGATTATCATTCTGTACAACAAATAATATAAGCAACTTATCATACTTAAGCTAGTTACTGACTATGGCTGAAAATAAAGACAATCACTTATAATCCTAGCTTATACCCATATGTAAAGAAAAAGATATTGTAACTTTCACAAAAAAGCGCTAAAATAAGAATAAGAATTTTCTGAATTTTCAAAGAGTAGGTGAGCCTTTATGTCTTCTTTATTTCGTTCTTACACATATCGCTTTTTTGTAGGATTCCTTGTTATTCTTATCATAAGCCCTATTCCTTCTTTATTATTAACTCATGAGTCTTCTTATTTGAAAGGTTTACTTGGGATTTTTCATAATCTCGCTCATTTTCCATCCATTTTCATCCCGATGATTGATTGGATGCATGAATCCATTCTTTTTTCATCACAACCTATTATAAATTCAACCACAACTGTACATGCTCCAGGACAATCTACACTTCTATTCCCTTATATGTGGGAAGTATACTTTTTATCAATCGTGCGTTTTACATTCACACTCGCAATTGGTTTTTCAATTAGCTTAACAATGGGACGTTTATTCTTAAAGGTACCAAAACAACTAAAAAAATACACTTCAATATTGCACTGGATTCCATACTCATTCAGTACTGCTTTATTACAATGTTCTATTGTTTTAATTTCTTTATACATCGCAAAGTACATAACAATTCCATTCCTCTCCTCTCTCATCATCATAGGTAGTACATCAATGATTATTGTTATACAGGCAATTAAAAAATGGATTCCGTTTTTAAATAAAACTGCAGAACATGATTTACGTGATTCATCTTTTCTCATTAATACATTATTTATGGCAATTGTTTCAAATCATAAATCTATTTTAAGCTCCATTATTCTGTCATTTTTTTATATGGAATGTATTTTTCATACGAAAGGATTACTACAATTTATTATTCAATTTGGAGGAAGTTCCCCAACCGTTGTCACAATTGGACTGCTACTCATTTATATTCCATACATCATTCTTTCCTTTCTTCAATCCGTGTGGACAACAAACCAGTCTAAACATCAAACTTACACTATCACAAAAACACTGATAAAGTAATTAAGCTTCATGCTATCTCCCTCCTTTTAAAAATGGAGGGTTATTCCCCTTTCATTCAGGGTAAAATACCAACAAATTCATGTATGGTTAGAAAAACATTCCAATATTTACTCATTTCCTTTGACTATTATTTTCATTTCGATTTATTATAAAAGTATAACATACTTGCAGGAGGTGACATCTTTATTCCAACTTCGGAGTAGAGAACACACTTGGACATATTAAATATTTTTCTCATTTTTGTACTTATTCTCATTTCTGGCTTTTTCGTYGCATCWGAATTYGCGGTTGTAAAAGTACGAAAAAGYCGAATTGAYCAGCTTGCAAATGAAGGAAATAAGCAAGCACTAGCTGCCAGAAGCGTTGTTTCTAACTTAGATGTATACTTATCAGCCTGTCAGCTTGGTATTACTATCACGTCTTTAGGGCTTGGTTGGCTTGGTGAACCAACTGTTGAACACTTACTACGACCACTATTTGAAAAAATAAATATTACTGGAGCAATGGCTAATACGCTATCGTTTATCATTGCATTTAGTGTCATCACTTTTTTCCATGTTGTATTGGGGGAACTTGTTCCAAAATCTTTTGCAATTCAAAAAGCCGAGGCTATTACATTAAAATTTGCCAAACCACYCATTTGGTTTGATAAAATCATGTATCCTTTCATTTGGTTACTTAATAGTACAGCCGTATTCTTTACAAAACTATTCGGCTTAGAACCAGCAAAAGAAAATGAACTTGCTCACTCAGAAGAAGAATTACGACTTATTTTAGGTGAAAGCTTTAAAAGTGGTGAAATTAATCAGACTGAATACAAATATGTAAACAATATTTTCGAATTTGATGATCGTGTTGCCAAAGAAATTATGGTACCTCGCACAGAAATGGTCTGTTTATCTACCGAAAATACATTAGAAGAAAATATGGATATCGTGGCATCTGAAAAATATACACGTTATCCGATTATTGAAAAAGATAAAGATGATATTATCGGGATGCTAAACACAAAAGAAATTTTTCACGATCAAACGAAGGGGATTCAAAAACCTTTAGAAGCATATATACATCCGGTCTTAACTGTATTTGAAACAGTACCAATCCGTAAAACATTAATTCATCTTCAAAAGAATCATGTGCAAATGGCGATTGTAATGGATGAATACGGTGGGACAGCTGGCCTATTAACAATGGAAGATATTATTGAAGAAATTATTGGTGAAATTCAAGATGAATTTGATGCAGATGAATCGCCAATGATTGAAAAACGCACACCAAAACTCACTGTACTGGATGGAAAAGTACTCATTTCAGAAGTAAATGATATATTTGGTTTACATATCGATGATAGTGATTTAGATACAATTGGGGGCTGGCTTCTATCTCAGGCAATTGATTTAAATATTGAAGTTGGCTATTCAATTGAATATGCTGGTTTCCAATTCAAAGCATTAGAACTTGACGGGCATCAAATTAAGAAAGTTGCTGTACATAAACTAGATAGTAAAAAGGAGATATAAAGTGACCGTTTTATTAACACTTTGTATAATTGCTTGTTTTATCGTATCGTTTATTGCGTTTATCTATCCGATTATCCCTGGCATACTCGCACTGTGGGCTGGATATCTCATTTATCATTTTGGCATAAATGGTGGGGAGCTAACAATAAGTTTTTGGATCCTTCAAATCATTTTTACCATCATTATTTTCGTTGCTGATTTTATCGCAAATGGATACTTCTTAAAGAAATATGGAAGTACCAAATGGGGTGAACGTGTGGGAATGGTTTCTATTATTATCGGCTCCTTTTTCTTCCCACCATTTGGTCTCATTATCATTCCATTTCTGTCTGTTTTCGTGACAGAAATAATGCATAAAAAGACACCACAAGAAGCGTTTATGGTCGGAATTGCTACAGTCGTCGGCTTCTTAAGCAGTACAGTAGCAAAAGCAATTTTACAAATTATTATGATTATCATTTTTGTATGTTACATTCTTTTTTAACCATCCCTTTTCAGGGATGGTTTTTTTAATAAGCAATGCCTACACGGCTATTTTCATATACTTTTTCATTTATTAGCGACCACGTAAAACGAGCTGTATCTCCTACCGTAATTTTTGATCCATCCAGTGGTAACATATCCGTCTCCGTCCGGTATATACCCGTTTCTTCACCATCAATTAAATGTGTAGGGCAAACAATTGTCCAGCATAGCTCACTATTTTTTAAAGCTACATAAGCAGCTAAATGATCTTCTGCAGCCGTTGTGGTTTTTCTTTTTGATTCTTCCGATTGAAATCGATATATCTTCTGATTTGTTCGCGCCTGTAAAATGCCTGCTGTTCCTATCGTAATAATCCTTTTTACTCCCTCTTTCCCCATATGTTTTATAATGCTAGGTATACTATTCGATAATGTTCTATTTCCATCTGTTCCAAGAGCGCTTAAAACGAGCTCAGCGCCCTTTAAAGCTTTCTTCACATCATTTCCCTGTAATACATCCCCTTCTACGATATGTAGCTTATTATGTCTCATCATAAGCTTATTTTGATCACGAACTAATACTGTGATATCATGTGAATCTTGTAATGCTAGTTTCATTAACTGTGACCCAACTCTTCCAGTTGCACCAAATATACATATTTTCATCTTCGTACTCCTTACTTACTATTTCTCTCTATTCTTTCTCAAAAACGATAAATATGCAACTATATAAATACAAATTGAAAAACCGACATAAAATCTATTTTTTAGGCGGAAGAGAGCATCCGACCACGCCATAAAAGCGGTTAGACCCTCTTCCTGTCCCATGCCAAGTGAAAACAAAGAGAAAAAACGAGTGCAGGTCACCTTTTGTTCTTCCTAGCAGCGACTTATATGTTGGAAAAGCAAAATGGATATATATAAAAGCTTCCTCAACACTTGAGGAAGCCCTACCATTCAAAATATTATTTTTTTTCCTTTGAATCTGAAGAATTACTATCCTTGCTCGTTTCTTGATCTTTCTTTTCATCTTGCTGCGATGTTTTGTCCTCATCCTTCTTTTTGTCCTCACCTTTACTACAACCTACCATAAATAAAGAGCTCGCAAGTGCCATAGCAGTTAAAGATTTAACCCATTTATTCATTTGCTTATCCCCCTTTTGATAGAATATGTACAATCTCATATTACTTCTCTTTTTTGAAGGTAATATAAGAAAAGAGTAAAGATACGGTAAATTTCTGTAAATTTTCTGATAAGAGAGCCAGTTGTTTTTTATTTTGAATCGTTTTCACTTATAATAAAAATAATATAACAAAGAAAGGTTGATATATATGGAACTTGGATTAGCTGGAAAAACTGCTCTAGTTGTTGCTTCTAGTCAAGGTTTAGGAAAAGCAATTGCTACGGAACTTGTAAAAGAAGGAACAAATGTTATGCTACTTAGTCGTAATGAAGAAAAGCTAGCATCTTTACAAAAAGAATTGATCGCTCTTAATAAAGGTACTGCCATGTATACAGTTTGTGATGTTACAAACAAAGAAAACATGAAACAAGCGGTAGAATATACTGTACAAACCTTTGGCACAATTGATATTTTAGTAAACAATGCCGGCGGCCCTAAGCCTGGTACATTTGAACAATTAACAGACGAAGATTGGTACAATTCATTTGAGCTCAATTTATTAAGTTACGTTCGTATGATTCGTGAAGTACTTCCATATATGAAAGAGCAAGGCGGCAAAATTATTAACATTGCTTCGTCTTCTATTAAAGAGCCCATTCCCGGATTACTATTATCGAATACATTCCGCGTCGGCATTACAGGCTTAGCAAAAACGTTAGCATCTGAGCTTGCTCCATATAACATTTTGATTAATACGATTGCTCCTGGACGTATTGCTACGGACCGCATCGCTTCTCTCGATGAAACAGCTGCCGAAAAGCGCGGAATTGCAGTAGAAGACGTTCAAAAACAATATGAAGCAATTATCCCACTTGGAAGATATGGTCGTCCTAGTGAATTCGCTAAATTTGCTACATTCCTTGCATCCGATGCAAATACTTATATGACTGGGCAATCATTCCTTGTTGATGGTGGAATGGTAAAAAGCTTATAATTCTTTTCAAAAAAACAAGACAGCTCATATGCCGTCTTGTTTTTTTATTCTATGCAAATCTTTCGTCTTCATATATATTCTCTATTGTATATTCTTTTTTCACAACATATTGCCATACACTATATGCATAACGATTCATTTTAACAAAGCAGTTTTCTAAAAATGATCGGAATTCCGGATTTGCAACTTCTACAGCAACTTGGGCGAATCTGAGTGCTAATCTTTTTAAATTCGAAATATAGGAAATAGCAAGTTCAATGTCACCCTGACTTGTATTCTTCATCGGTATATCATTTTGTATAAGGGGGGACTTCAGTTGTTCACAAATCATATGCTGTACATTTTCACCTTCTTGAAAGTTCACTTGTTCATTGTAAGCTTGTAAAATATAGGGCAAATGTTGTTTTAATATATCCTTTAACTCTTCACCTTCCACCCTATTCATATACTCACCAATCATATGAATCATTTCATAACTACACTTCATTAATTCTTCCATACATCTCATATCATAGCTCCCCCTTCCCTCTAAATATATGCCTATAAATAGGATGCCAGAACATTTGCTACCTTTGCTAGAAACCAATCCCAGCTATTTATTTTGTCAAAATCTTTATCAGTTAAGCGTTTAGAATTATGAAAATCCTCTTGTAGTCGTTTCCATACCTCAGCTACAACTGCTTTATCATATATAAAACAGTCCGACTCTGTATTTATGTAAAAACTACGATTATCAAAATTAGCTGTTCCTACATCCACACTTATATCATCAATTATTGTCACCTTTCCATGAAAAAAACCATTCCGGTATTGATAGACTTCCGCACCGGCATCCAGCATCTTTTTTAAATGCGGATAAGCAGCTTGTTTTAGTAACAGAGCATCACTTTTAAAAGGAACAAGAATCTTTACCGTCACGCCACGCCGCAATGCTTCTTGTAAACCATCCATCATTTCCTTACTTGGTACAAAATACGGCGTTGCAATGATTAATGATTTTTTAGCCCCTTTTAATAATGCACCGTATTCCTGCCATAACCCTTTCCCATCTGAAAATACATATTGATACTTTGCATTTCCTTGCTGAGATGGTCCTTTGTACAAAGAAAGTTTTTCACCAGTATCCGCATGCCAATCTTCTGCAAATTTCTGTTCCATATCAGTCGCTCCATCTCCTGCAATACGCAACTGATAATCACGCCATTTTCCAAATTTAGGATCCTTACCGAGATACTCCTTTCCAATATTAAAACCACCAATGTAAGATATCTTTCCATCTATCACCGCAATACGCCGGTGGTTACGTTGATGCAATGAATAAAACAAATTCTTTAATTTAGGCTTTTTACTAAAAGTAAACTTAACACCCTTTTCTTTTAACTGCTGAATCACTTGTTTCTTCATTTTATAGCCACCTATACGGTCTACTGATAATTTCACATCCACACCGCTCGATGCTTTCTTCTCTAATAGTTGTAAAAAATTACGACTCACTTCATCTTTACCAACAATATAAAAATGAATATAGACATACTTTTCTGAACGATTTATATCATCAAACAAATTTTGATACAAATCTGTTCCATTTGTATATAATTGGAAATTTCCATATCGAATTTGTGATATTTCAAGCCCACTAGTCATTTTCTTCCCCATCTCTAAATCGATGTTCATCCATATGAATATCCCTATGATCCATAACAAAATGGATACACATTTTTTCATGGATAAAATCCTTTCTTCAAAAACAGTTATTCCTATATCTTTCCTTTTTTTCACGTTAACATACAAGAAAAATCTATATTTTCGTGATATATGTCCCTGTCAAACAAGAGTGAATTTGCATATTGTATGTTGTATCTTAAAATAAAAGGAGGAAATAACAATGGGCTTCGCACATGGAAATGGATTTGCGTTACTTGTCGTACTATTTATCCTCTTAATTATCGTCGGTGCTRCTTGCTTTTGCTAGTTAGCTCTCCCAAGGCGATATGCAGATGAAAAAACTATAAAAGCGGACACCTAAATTTAGGTGTCCGCTTTTCATTTCAGGTCACTTATAAAGTTAATAACGTTGCAATTTTCTTACTTTCTGCTTTTCGAATATGACGTTGCTGCGCACGTAAAACAGCAATCTCATGTAATTTTTTCTCTCCTTCTGTTTCCGCAATCACACGTGGAACAGGAACTGGATTATTTTCTTTTCCAAGGGCCACAAATGTAACAAAAGATGTTGCTGCAATTCGTTTTTTACCAGAAATTAAATCTTCCGCTACTACCTTTACAAACACTTCCATCGACGTTCTCCCTGTCCAAATGACAAACGATTCATAGCTCACACAATCAGTTGAACGAACTGGATGTAAAAAATCTACCCAGTCCATCGATGCCGTTACACATTCCATTCGTGAATGTCTCGTTGCTGAGATAGATGCAATCATATCCATTTCAGCTAATATTTTACCTCCAAATAATGTGTTATGATCATTTAAATCTGTTGGAAAGACACGACTTGTTTTAAAAACTCTTGATTCATTAACTGTTTTCCCATTTGTTTCTTCCATTTCCTTCACCTCTTTAATTCATTCATAAACCTTTCATAACATGAAAACGAAATAAATACTCCCTAAATTCTCCTAGTCCCATACATCCTATATATTAATTAATATGAGAACATTGGAACTACCCTATGCTTTTTTGTTCATCTTCTATATAAAAATTACACTAGGTGAACTATATATTATATATTAGCAATTTTCATAAATTTATGTCTATAAAAAAGAACCGATTTTTTCAATCAATCGGCTCCTCTAAATACATATTGTTCTTTCGGCTGTTCAACTTTATTCCATTTTGTTACTTCCAAAACAGGAATATTTGCATGGAATGGTTGATAAAATTCAGTTGAAATTGTTCCTTCTACTTGAATCCAATCATCATTTTTCCACTCTACTCCCTCTGGTTTTTTCACTAACATACCATATACACCTGAATCGGCTACGCAATGAATAATACCAAATCGGAATAAGAAATATTGTTCTTTCTTTGAAGAATCATCGCGGAAAACAAACCCTTTAAACGAAAGTGTCTTACCTGTAAATTCACCAGGATAATTATAAATTGTTTCCATACCTTTTAAGAAGTCTTCATCCTTCAAGGCAATATTATCTTTTGTGACGTATTCTTTTTTCCCTTTTTCCATTACACCACGATAGCCTTCTT
The DNA here is from genome assembly GCF_056396765.1 of Bacillus sp. 05T22. NCBI lineage: Bacteria > Bacillati > Bacillota > Bacilli > Caryophanales > Bacillaceae > Bacillus > Bacillus sp. 05T22. The sequence goes on along the minus strand of NZ_JBFTMC010000028.1, from coordinate 28,476 downwards.
TCCCGTAATAAATACTCGTATCGGGTCTTAGAAACTGCCTTGTCATAAATGGATCTGTGCTTTCTGCCTGCGCAACAGGAAAATGAAAACCTTTTGTTTTAACAATATCCGAATCTAATGTTGCAATTGGAAAGAATAGTCCTGAAATAATAGGGAAACAAAATAATGTATACGCAAAAGTTCGTTTCCACCATGTGTTTTCATCTTTTGAATGATCATGTCCACAATGACTATGATCACAACCACAACTGTGCTGATCTTTTTCCTTTTTGTGTTCCTTTTGGAAAACAACAATGATTTGAATAAGTGTTAAAAACCCTAAAATAATTGCAGCTGTTTTTGATAAATATGCGTACTTCATATTTATATACTTTGTTATATTACCTGAAATATGAAGCTGCGCAATTAAGATTGTAAACCCGAGTAAAATATATGCTCGAAACATAACCTACCACCCCATCGCATAAATGAGTAGTGAGCTTGCATAAACCACAAGTGTAACTGCAGCTATCACAACAATTACAAATTTTGTTTTAAATGTCGCAAGCATCATAAACATATTTTTAATATCCACCATCGGTCCATAAACAAGGAACGCGACAAGTGATGCTGTTGAAAATGTACTTTGGAACGAAGATGCAATAAAAGCATCCGCTTCTGAACATAGTGATAAAATATACGCAAGTCCCATCATAACAGCTGATGAAGAGAACGGTCCTTGGCCTATAGAAAGTAGTGTTGAAGTTTGTACAAATGTTTGAACTGCAGCAGCAATTAATGCTCCCATTACTAAGTATTTCCCCATTGAGAAAAACTCTTCAACCGCATGTGTACATACGTCCCACATCTTTTTGCGCAAAGGACGCTTATGATCCACCTCTGGGAAATGTTCATCACGTAGTTGATGATCTTTAAACATAAACGATAATATAAGTCCAACGATAATAGCTACAATAATGGCTACAATGGAACGATACCACACCATATGCATACTACTTCCAAATGCAACATACGTTGCAAATAATACAACCGGGTTAATAATTGGCCCCGTTAACATAAATGCAATTCCAGCATACGGCGGGACACCTTTCCCAATTAAACGTCTTACAATTGGAACGATGCCACATTCACAACCTGGAAACATCATGCCAAGAAAAGTAGCTAATAATACAGACAGAAATCGATTTTTCGGCATCCATTTCGCCACCATATCTTCTGTCACAAACATTTGAATGAATCCTGAAATAAATACACCAATTAGCACAAATGGTAGTGCTTCAATTAAAATTGAGATAAAGATTGTATTCATTTGCAGGAATGCTTTCGGTAACTGAAACAATTCCATGATGTATTTCCTCCATTTTTTCATTAACAATATGTAATTTTAACCTCAATTTATTATTTGAACAAGCCCTTTTCAAATCTGCAAATCATGGAAAAAAGTTTTTCATCAATACACATATCGTATATAAGAAACGTTTTATTACGACAAAAAAGCTGCTCTAGCGCAGTTTGATAACTATGCTAGAACAGCTTTCATATAATTTAAAAATAACGTTTCTTCCAAAAAATAAAGGCCATTACGCAAGATAATATTGCGGATATAATCATAGCCATTAAAAAACCATGCGGATTTTCACTTAAAGGAACTGGAACATTCATTCCAAAAAAACTGGAAACCATTGTTGGCACTGATAATATGATTGTCATAGAAGTTAAAAACTTCATAACACTGTTTAAATTATTAGAAATAACCGAACTAAACGTATTCATCATACCACTTAAAATATGACTATATATTTCAGCCATTTCAATGGCCTGTTTATTTTCAATTAATACATCTTCTAGTAAATCTTGATCATCTTCATACATTTTAATAAACGTATTATTGCGCATTAACTTTTGAATAACAATTTTGTTTGCTTTTAAAGATGTTGTAAAATACACTAAACTCTTTTCAAGACCTAATAATGTAAAGATTTCTTTATTTTTCATCGACTTATTTAACTCGTGCTCTAAGTCGATTGTTTTTCGGTTAATTTGTTTTAAGTATCGTAAATAATAAGTAGAAATCGTATATAAGAGCTGCAATGCAAAACGAGTCTTTTTAAAAGTATAAAATTCTTTAATACGCTGATTAATAAATCGCTCGAAAATCGGATTTTCTTCTAAACAGATTGTAACGAAACATTCCGGCATTACAATCATACCAATTGGAATCGTGTCGTATATTGAATTTCCTTCTTCATCATGCCTTACTGTTGGAATATCAACGATAATTAATGCATTGTCATCTTCTTTTTCAATCCGGGATCGTTCTTCATCATCCAAAGGGTCTTTAATAAAATCCAATTCTACATTCAATGTTTGCACTAGAAATTGAATTTCTTCCTCTGTTGGATGAAGTACATTAATCCAACAACCTTTTTGAATTTCCTCTATTTCTTGTAGTTTTCCGTTTCGGTCTGTTAAATAAATATTTAACATACTATCACCCCGATTCTTTTTACATGTGGGAATCTACCTCACTTAAACAACAGTTTTTGAACCGCTATTTTCAGCATATGAAACAAACGTTTAAATTTCAATAGAAAATTATTTTGAAAACGCTTTTCTTCATAATTTCTTTCAAAATAGAAAAAGACAGAGATTGCTCTGTCTTTTCAAAAGCTCATGTTGCCTTTATAACATATTTAGACAGCATCCACAAGTTAAATGAAACTGAAACTGTGTAGCCTGCATATGTTGAGATAATAAAACTGGTGTAGTCAAAGTACGGCAATAATATAATATTTAGTACGACCTTTATTATAATTCCTAAGGTTAAACCTAAAACTGTTTTTTGTTGCTGATCAATCCCTTGTAACATCGCAGCAGTAACTGTAAACAGTGAAAATAATATACACGCTGGTGCATAGTACCGTAAAATAACACTTCCTAAACTTGGATCATTTCCTACTCCAAATAAAAGAGTGTATATAGGTTGGGCTAATATAATCATTCCAATTGCTGCGGGAATTGTAATCCCTACAACAAGTAAATTGGTTTTCGTGAAATGCCTATATAATAATTGTTCATTTCCAGCTGTATAAGCTTTCGTCATTTCAGGAACGAGAGACATACTAAAAGCTGTTGCAACGGATACAGGAATAAGTACAACCATTTGGACAAGCCCAATTATTGCATTTATTTTTTCTGCTTCACCTTGTACGTAACCTATCTCTATTAAAAGTTTATTGATTGTAAATGTATCAATTGTTTGATACAACGGAATCGCTAACCCAACAGCAACAAATGGAATTGAATACGTAAATAGCTCTTTGTATAAAGCAAAAAAGGGCTTCGTTGTCTGCGGGATACTGGCAATCTCTTTCCGTTTTAAATATTTCCGCCTTCTCATATAAAACCCTATCAAAACAGTCAATCCTGCCGCCGCCCCCATAAATGCACCAAAAGTTGAAACTCCAACCGCTAACGAAACAGACGCTTTCAAAATATGCAAAACAACAAAGCTTCCTATTAAGATTGTTAAGACACGAAAAAACTGTTCCACAACTACACTAGATGCTGACGGTCCCATAGATTGAAATCCTTGAAAAAAACCGCGCAATAAACTCATTACTGGTACAATTAATAATGCAAAACTAACAATTTGAATATTATACGTCACAGCAGTCATACTATTACCAGTTTGATCACTTCCGACGATCACTAGCTTTGCAAGATATGGAGCTAACATATAAAGAACTAGAAATGAAACAATTCCCATAAAAACCATAAAAAACAGTCCACTTTTTAGCACTCGTTTTACTGTATGATAATCATTTAACTCGTCGTATTTTGAAACCATTTTAGAAACAGCAAGTGGCAATCCCATCGTTGCAATGCTCAGCATAATTGTATATGGCCGATATGCATATGTATATAATACGTATCCACTAGTACCAACCATCGCTGTAAATGGGATAACATATATAAATCCAAGCATTTTAGATATCATCGTTGCCATCGTTAAAAATAATGTTCCACGTAAAAACGGTGATCCTTTCATTTCATTCCCCCGCTACGCTTTATTACTACACATTATGGACAACTTCTTTATTTTAGAACTGAAACGTATAAAAAAAAGCCAATGAAATCATTGGCTTTAACGAACTGTTTTTCTTTTTTTCAATACCTTTAAACCGAAATAAAGAGCAATAAAGAGCACTGCCCCAATAATTATGTAATGCGTATAATCAGCTGCATATTCTTTAATATGGCGCCAATTCCCACCTAGTTTTTCTCCTAAATAAATAAAGAGAATTGACCACGGGATAATCGCAACTACTGTATATAGTGTAAAAAGTTTTAAAGGCATTTTCGCTAATCCTGCTGGTATTGAAATTGCATGACGTACAATCGGGATGAAACGGGCAGAGAAGATTACCCCCGCACCATAACGTTTAAACCAACTTTCGGCTACATCTAAATGATGCTTGTTAATCAATAAATATTTACCATATTTTTCAACTACTGGACGCCCTCCGTAATATCCTAACCAGTATAAAAAGATTTGTGCTAATGTACCGCCAATTGTACCGGCGACTACTGCCCCAATAAAACTTATTTTATCTTGCGCAACTAAAAAACCCGCATAAGAAAGGACAATCTCACTCGGAATAATTTCAATCATTAGCCCTAAAGCAACTCCAAAGTATCCTAAACTTGCAAAAAATTGCAATAACTGCTCTATTAAATTCGCTAACATTTGCTTTTCTATCTCCTTTTCTGCTTACATACCTTCTTATTATCCCACAAAGATTTATGCATGCCAATATATTCCTCATTCTTTACCCAAAATATGTACAATTCATTATAAATATACCAGGCACGAATAGAAAGAAAAAGAGATTTATACGCTGTGAATGATCCCTGGACTATGACCTGCATGTGCTTGAGGAAGGGAACTTCTGTTGGAGTACTGTTAAAATATCTTTATTCTTATCTTTACATATTTTCTTAATCAAGTAAGGAGCTTTTATTCCTATCTTTCATACAGGCAAACATCTCTCTAATTTGCCACTCTGTATTTCTAGCAGTCGATAACTCTGGGATTTCCTTTTCACCAAAAAAGGTCACTTCTTCCGTTTCAATACTTGTTTGTTTTTCGCCCCCAACAATTTCACAACCAATAAATATTTTATATACATGCATTGCTGATGGTGATGGATAATGTTTTTCTTTATCAAATACTGCTAATAATCGAAAATGATCAACTTTATAACCCGTTTCCTCCCACACTTCTTTTGCTGCCACTTCTGTTGGCGTATAGCCAACATCTGCCCAACCACCTGGAAGAGCCCATTTCCCGTCACTTTTTTCTTTCACAAATAATAATTTTTCATCCTGATACACGACAGCCCGAATATCTACTTTTGGTGTTTGATAACCCATGTCATTGGCAAATAATCTCTCTACCACTTCCCAATCTGTCTTCGTATAATGAGACATCATCGTAACTGAAAGATCACGTAATTGTTGAAAATGTTCCATATCATACACATCTTTTGAATACGTTAAACCAGCCTGAGCAATGGCTTGTATTTGTTTTACCCAATCGATCCATTTCGCTTCCATATTCTCACCATCCTAGGAAAGATATTCTCTACTCACATTGAACAATACGTAATTTCACTGCAAACGAAAAAATAGACTACTTGTTCACTTAAAACTAAACTATACTTAGCAAAAATAACAGAATATACACCATTCCTTAAAAATCTTACTATAACCTCTGTTAATTCATATTGTTGATTAAGAAATAAAAAATATAAAAAGTTCACCTTCATTTGTATAAACGAATTAAATAGTTATAAATTTTTGGATAGCTGTTACAAAAGATTCCTTCTCTTCAACAAAAGGAAAATGATTACTATTTTCAAAAATTACTAATTTTGAATCTGAAATCAAGCTATGTATTTCCTTTGAATACAAAACTGGGCATTGAACATCATGTTGACCACACAAAATGAGAGTAGGGAAATGAATATATCTTAATTTCTCTCGAATATCATACGTTTTAAGATCTTTATTATAGGCACGCATTCTTTTTCTAATTATTTTATTAAAAGGCCGTTTATTAAAATATTCATTATATTTCTAATGAACCAAATCTCCCTGTCCCATCCGTTTACATTTTACCATATATAACCATTCTTTTGTTAGATCATTACTCTAATTGCACTCTTTTTTGAGCAATGAAAGACTAATCTCCATATACACTTAAAGAATGGTGCGCTTCCTAGAAATTACCAATCCCCTACAATCATTTTACTAATAGACGCATTATTACTTTGATGTTCCACAACGTCGAGCAATTGAAACCTACTCAAATAAGATGAATCTTTAATCTTTCGTTTCTTGCTCCCTCCTTCACCTAATATAAATTTTAATATAGTAATCTTACTACTCGCCAATAGCGGGATAACAAAAAAGAGATTGATAACGAATCAATCCCTTTTCACATTATGTTAATTCATGGAGGTGTTCTTCAATATATTGCCGACGATTATTGATATATTGAAAAATCATTTCTGCTTCTTTATCAAAAATGTCTATTTTATCTTTCATATAAGGATCTTGAATAAGATACGGACGAATCGCTTCGCACATTCCCTCTACTTGTGGCCTTATAAAAGAAACCGTAAATTTTCCCTCCAAAATTTCTTCAAGGATATTGCGGTAACGTTTTCGAAATACTGGTATATCAAGAATTCTGGCACTCAATGTATTATACCCTTGAATTCGAATGTATTCATGATTAAGTGGCCTTCCCTCTACATCACGCCCCCATGTAGCATCATAATCCCATGGTATCACTTCAAACAAATGCGTTTCATCATTATGATACAATGCATAGTTATGAACAAATCCATCAAAGTTTTGAGTCAAAATAACACCTGCTAACCATCGCAAATATTTTTCAACATCAAGATAATTCACTATTTCTTTTTCATATTTTTCTCGTGATAGTGCATTTGCCTGATAAACGAATTCACTAAGCTGTTCTTCACTATGTTCATTCGCACATTTAAACTCATAGCCTGCAGATAGGTTTGTTTTAACATCTTGATCACGCTCACTTATTAAAGAAAAATTCGCATCATCATCAATCGCATAATAAATTGACCCACTCGGTAATYTACGGATTTTCAAAAAATGCTCATCAACAGATTCTAATTGCAAATATACCCCTTGAATTTGACCATTAATTTTAATAAAAACATGCTGGGATTTTGGCGAAAGTACACCAATATCACTAAAGAAGTCAAGCGATAATTTATTTCTTATAATTGACGGATCCTTAAACTCAGAATTCAAATGAAACTCTTTCACCCCTTGAAATTGTTTCGGTTTATAGAACATAACATGATATGATTTTTTATCAAATTCTCGAATATGTGCTCCCCGGTATACAATGTCAATATCATACTTTCTTTTCCCATATGTTAATTTAGCAGGCACTGGACTATCAGACCAAATGTCCTTCTTTAATTCAACAAGATACATCGGATGAATAAAAAAATCATAAGAAGGCAACATGTTCTCCCATCCCTTCTTTTTTTCTCCATTTAATGTATGCTCATTGCTTTGTCCATGTCCATATATCCGCTATATGTCTATTTTTATTGAAATCTAAGCTCTTATCTCATACAGAAGAAATTCTCTCCTCATACCCTGATTAATGTAAAAGGACACTTTTTCATTTTAATTAGCGATAAGGAGGGTTTCTATGAAACGTGATATTCAAAAAGCCGTTGAGGAAATCAAAAGCGCAGGGATGGAAGAATTTTTACATCAAGACCCAAGTAAGTTTGATTGTGACGATAATAAATTTTCTGGTCATAAATGTACAACAAGCTGTAAATGTYCTCGAACAAAATGTACACGTGCGAAAAAATGTACGTTCGTTACAAAATGTACGCGGGTGAAAAAATGTACGTTTGTTACGAAGCGTACTCGTGTACGTGTACAAAAGTGGACATTCGTTACAAAAGTTACACGCGTTAAAAAATGCACATTTGTTACAAAACGGACACGTGTGAAAAAGTGCACTTGTGTTACAAAATGTACGCGGGTGAAGAAATGTACGTTCGTTACAAAACGGACACGTGTGAAAAAATCCTCTTGTGTTACAAAACGGACACGTGTGAAAAAATGTTTCTGTAAAAAATGTGTTTTCATCCGTAATCATGATAAAAAATCTTGCGATCACTCATGGGATGATGACTGTCATTCAAGCTGCCATGATTGCAATCGTCACAAACATTCATCTTGCAAACGGAAAAAATGCGATCACTTCTGGTTTAGAAAACGTAATTGCTAATTCTTTATCCCTTATCGTTAACAGTAAACGTAAAAAGACCGCTCTATTGCGGTCTTTTTATACTTGCTGAAAATGACTTATATTGGCAAACTGTTTAACACTAGCCTCTTTCCCTTCAAATTCAATGATACTTAAGCTCGCACTATGCATAAATGGATCATCCCACACTCTTTCAACAGAAAGACCAGCAAATTGCCCCACAAGCAATTTTGCAGCTGCTGCGTGTGATACAATTAAAATGCTTTCTCCTTTATGTTTTTCTAAGAGAAGGTTTACTCCTTCCATCACCCGGTTATATACATCATAAAAACTTTCGCCTGATGTCGAACAAAAACGGTGCGGCTCATTCCAAAACACATGTACCTCCTCTGGGTACTGCGCTTCCAAATCAACAAGCGTTTGCCCCTCCCAGATCCCCATATTAATCTCATAAAAGTGGTCATCTGCTATAATAGGAATATTTCGCTCCCCTTTTATTAACGCTGCTGTATGCATTGTTCTCCCACTTGGACTACTATATATCGCATGAAGTGGTATATCCTTTATACGTTCACCTAGCAGTTTTGCTTGTAACATTCCTTTATCAGTTAAATTTGAGTTCTTTCTTCCTTGCATACGCTTTGCTATATTCCATTCTGTTTCTCCATGACGCGTTACATATAATGTCGTTTTCATTTGTTTCCTTCCTCCCATTAAATCGGTCGTAATTCCCATGGTTCTAATGTTCCTACAATATAATCACTTTGTTTACTCTGAATTCCTGCTATAACCCCTTCAGCAATCTCTTCATGAGTCAACCAACTTGAATGTTCACCTTGTAAAATAAATCCTAATAAAATTCTATGATAATTACAGAAAGCACTTCCTATTTTTTGACGTTCCAATCGAGATGCACTACTCCCTAATATATGAAACAAACTATAGGATTTAGAATGTAATTCCATTTCTTCACAAATTACTTGAAGCGCCTTTTTAGCGGTTGTATGTACCCAAGCTACGACTAATGTGATAGGTCCATTTTGTTTAATCGTATCTTTAATAGATTGTTTTAAAATGTCGCTATCGTGGTAATCAAGAGAAATACATGTAACATTTTTTGGAGCATTACACGTATTCTTCACACCTTCTAACCTATCTTTATCTCGTCCAATAACAGAAACATAAAGCCCTTGATTACAAAGCCAAACGGACACTTTCTTCAGCATCCCTGTTCCTCCAATAACGAGCGCATGCATGCTCTTCCCATCCTCCTTTATTTCATCAATAAAATTTCATATGTGATTTTGCTTCCTTATAATACTTTAAGCGATCCTGCAGTGTACCTGAATGAAACTCAAACTTATGTCCATCTGGATCAATAAAATAAATAGACTGACAATCTCTTACATCACGTTCTCTTCCTTGTAAAATATGAACTTTATTCTCCTCTAATCGCTTTAATAGTCGACCAAAATCCTCTTGTTTAACAGAAAATGCAAGATGTGTATATGACTGATGAATTTCATTTCGTGCAATACCCGCTTCTTCATTGAGTGCCACCCACACTCCACATATATCAAAATATGCGAGTTTTCTTCCTTTTACTAATAGCTTTCCCTCTAATACTGTTTCATAAAATTGAATAGATCTTTCTAAATCTGAAACCGAAAAACAAAGATGATTAAAGCCATTTATCAACATAAGTCCTCCTTACAAAAAAAGAGATGAGCAAAAATTCGCACATCTCTTATTATACTATTTTTTTGTAATATACGCCCATTTATAACTAAAATCGCCGCCGAATGTATGATTTGCAATTCCTTTTACATATGTTTTTTCTAAATATGCTGTACTTTGCTGATAAGTAGGTGAAATCGCTGCATCTTCTCCAATTAAGATTTTTTCAGCTTCTGCAAGTGCTTTCCAGCGCGCTGCATCATCTTTTAACAACTCACCTTTCGATTTAGCAACTAAGTCATCATATTTCGGATTTGAATACGCCATTTCATTAAATGTACTTCCTGTAATAAACATATCAATATACGTCATTGGATCTGGATAATCTGGGCCCCATGCTGATAGTGAAAACTCATATTGTAATTTCTTCTCTAAATCTAATTTCTGTTTATACGGTTGTTGTTTCAAATTCACTTTAATTCCAGGTAAATTTTTCTCAAGCTCTTCTTTAATAAAGTCGCCAACTTTTTTCCGGCTACCATTATCATCGTTTAGTAATTCTACCGTAATTGTATCTTGACCCAGCTCTTTTTTCGCTTCTTCCCATAACTTTTTCGCTTTTTCCGCATTGTCTTTACTATCACGGAAGTTTTTATTTACAGTACGAAAATCTTTTCCATCCGGACCTGTTGTAAATTTCTCTGGTACTAAGAAATATGCTGGTAATGAGCCATCATTTAAAATGACATTTGCAATACCTTTTTTATCATAAGCTAAATCAATTGCTTCACGTACTTTTTGATTTTTAAATGTTGCATTTTGTTGATTAAAACGTAAGAAATACATACGCGGATCTAGTTTCGTTTTGAATTCATCTGGCTTATTCTTTTTATATTTATCAACAAACTCTGAAGTTAAAATTACACGGTCCGCTTGATCACTATCATATAGGTTTACACCTGTGCTCGTTTCTTTTACGACACCGACATTAATTTCTTCTAGTTTTACAGTATCTTTATCCCAATAATTTGGATTTTTCTTTAATTGATAGCTTTGCTCATGCTTCCATTCACTTAACGTAAACGGTCCATTGTATAAAATTTTATCAGCTTCTAATGCATACTTATCACCTTGTTCTTTTACAAACTTCTCATTTAAAGGGAAGAATGTTGGAAATGATGTAAGGTCAAGAAAATATGGAGTTGGTTGTTCTAGTTCTACCACTAGTGTCTTATCATCCTTTGCTTTTACACCTAGCTGATCAAGTGGTAGCTCCCCCTTATTAACTTTTTGAGCATTTTTTACATCAAATAAAATAAATGCGTATTCAGCTGCTGTTGCTTTATCAAGCGCACGTTGCCAGCCGTATACAAAATCTTGTGCACGAACTGGCTCACCATTCGACCACTTTGCATCTCGTAATTCAAAAGTATATGTTTTCTTATCCTCACTAATCTTCACATCTTTTGCCATACCTGGAGTTCGCTTATTATCTTTATCTAATCGATATAAACCCTCCATTGCATTTACAAATACTCGGAATGATACGGAATCTGTTGATTTTGATGTATCCATCGAAGGAATTTCTGCTGTTTCTAGTAAGTTTAGCACTTGTTTATCGGCCATCCCCTTACCTGTTTCTTTCTTCGTTGTCGATGCTTTCTCCCCATTTCCGCAACCTGCAACGAACATACTTGTTGATAATGCAAGTGCAGCAAGCGTTGAAACTTTTTTCTTCATTATTCCTTCCCCCAATCTGTATGTATACAATAAAGCATGTATGATAGTATTATACAAAAAATTCTGATTATTTTAAATATTTTTCTTTCCTAAAATAAAAAAAGAAATGAATGTAAAAGCTGCTCCATCTGCTTTTACATTCATTTCTTATAACATTTCTTTTTTTTCATCTTTTTGTAATCCGTCATCCAACTCAAAAAGATCTTGCGTACGAAACACATCTTCCATCATTTTTAAAAACTCTTTTTCACCTTGGGGCTCACCGTTAACTGTAAGAGAATATGGTTCAATTTCATGCAACCTGTAATCGACAACAAATTGAATGATAATTTTTTGTCTTGTCATACCATGATTGTATCCATGAAATTCTACTAATTCCAATCCATCTCCCCCGCGGTAATAAACCCAGGTTGGTTGCTTAAAATGCTGTTCAAAAGATTCCCCAATAGAAAAAAAAGGATACTCATAAAGGGAACTTGCTCGTACTTTTTGAATCACATCTTGATCTGTAGGAAAGAAAAAGTGACTCATGAATATACTAGCAGCTGTCAAAATTGTAACAATAGCCGCTCCCATTTTACTTGTTCCTCCACTATCACGGATGAGATAACGCTCAACATCCCCATTCTTTATCCCTCTTGCTTTTATCCGGTATATTTTCCGCTCAGCAAATCGATAATATAACCCATTTGCAAAAATTCCGACCCCTATCATCATTAAAATGAGCAATAAAAAGGTAAGGGGAACCATGTTAATAATGGGGAGTGCTACATTGAATCCCATATAGTATGAAAATGCATCACAAGCTACTAATAAAATTACAAATAAACAAGCAGGTAAGTAATATTTTCGGTAACCAAACCATCCGACATTGAAAATAGTAGCCCACCCATTCCAGCTCCACCTTGCTATTCGTTTCGTTTCTTTGTCCCATTTTCTTTTATAATATGGATAATGTGCTCCCACATATTGTTCCATATCTTTTTCGATTGGTGAGGTCTCCTCTTTTGTTCCATTATGTAAAGTTTGCTGACAATCTTCACAATTAAATTGACCGTCAGGACAAGGATTCCCACAATTTATACAATGCAAAATAATCCCTCTTTCCTTGATTTATCCCCTACTTATACTTCTGTTGTCCAGCATACTAAAAAATTTAGCTATTTAAAAATACGCTTTAACAAGATGGCTCCTCCCCGCAAATAACAGGTTAAACCATTCGTATGAAACTCAGAAATACTTACTTTCTACTAGACTTTGTTATCCTCTAAGCGATGAAAACTACTATCTCCATTTGAAAAGAGTTTTATCTTATTGCAAAATCTCCTCATGTTTCAATAACCATTCTTTTCGCCATAGGCCACCTGCATAGCCAACTAACTTTCCACTTTTTCCAATTACACGATGACACGGAACAATAATAGAAATCGGATTGCGGCTATTTGCACCGCCTATCGCACGCACCGCCTTTGTGTTACCAACCTTTTCTGCAATATCCAGATAGGAAGCACTCACTCCATATGGAATCGTATAAAGTGCATCCCAAACACTCTTTTGAAATGACGTTCCAACTGCTGACAATGGTACTGTAAATTCAGTTCTCTTTCGATTAAAATATTCATCTAATTCAGCGAGGCACTGTTCTACAATTTTATTTTTATTCTCTTCTTTCCGTTCCTCCACAAAAATAACAGAAGTAATTCCTTCATCATTTGCAGTAATTTCAAGCAAACCTATTTCACTTTCATAATAAGCTCGGTACATGCCCCTATCCCCCAATTTAATTTATTTCAATAATTGTAACATATATGTACAAAATTTCGAGAATAAGCGTTTCATTATGGAAACAAAAACGATGATGATACAATAAAGAAAACTGCAATGAGGGGGAATAAATATGGACTATCATCTTTTTTCATCTTATACGATTAAAGATATTACATTAAAAAATCGTATTGTTATGTCACCAATGTGTATGTACTCTTTAGAAAACGAAGATGGAAAAGTTACACATTTCCATCATATCCATTATGCGTCTCGAGCAACTGGTCAAGTAGGCCTTGTTATGCTTGAAGCTACAGCTGTTGTACCTGAGGGACGTATTTCTAATAAAGATTTAGGTATATGGAATAATGATCATATTCAAGGGTTGCAAAAAACTGTGTCCCTCATCCACGAAAATGGGGCAAAAGCAGCAATTCAGTTAGCACATGCTGGACGAAAAGCTGAATTACCCACAGACCCTGTAGCACCCTCAGCTATTGCATTTAATGATACAATGAAAACCCCAATAGAAATGAATAAACAGCTAATCAAAAAAACAATTTCTGCTTTTCAAGATGCCGCATGCCGTTCCAAACAAGCAGGATTCGATATTATTGAACTCCACGCGGCTCACGGCTATCTCATTAATGAATTTCTTTCTCCATTATCAAACAAACGAACTGATGAATATGGCGGATCACCTGAAAACCGTTACCGTTGCTTAAAAGAAATCATTGATGCTGTAAATGAAGTTTGGAGTGGTCCTTTATTCGTTCGTATTTCTGCAAATGACTATCATCCTGAAGGATTAACAGTCCATGACTATGTTCAATTTGCAAAATGGATGAAAGAACAAGGTGTAGATGTAATTGATTGTAGTTCTGGTGCAGTTATACCTGCACAAATCGACGTTTACCCTGGCTATCAAGTAGAGTATGCAAATCATATAAAAGGACAAGCACACATTGCGACAGGCGCAGTAGGATTGATTACAAGTGGGATACAAGCAGAAGAAATTTTAGCAAATAATGAAGCGGACTTAATCTTTATCGGTCGCGAGTTACTTCGCAATCCATATTTCCCAAGAACAGCAGCTAATGAACTTGGATTTGAATTACAAGAGCCCCACCAATATCAACGTGCTCGTGGTAAAATAGCCCCGACTCGCCGCTAATACACAATAATGAAAACGAGAAGGGCTCCCCTTCTCGTTTTCATTATTCCATCATTGTAATCTCTGTAGAATTATAAATATGGACACCAGATTCTTCACGTAGTGCCGCTAAGTACATCCCTTTTGCAACCTGCTCGGCTGTAATCGGCTTATACTTTTTTAAAGTACCATTAAATACAAATGGCAAAATACCAGATATCTTCTCAGCCATTCTTTCTCCAAAACGAAATTCTTCTCGATCTCCTAGCAATAGTGATGGTCTAAATATATGAATCCCGCCAATTACCAACTTTTGAAGCTCTTCCTCCATCTTCCCTTTTACTTGTGAATAAAAGAAAAGTGATTTTGGATTAGCACCCATAGAAGAAATTACAAGAAAATTTTGTACTCCTTGTTTTTCCGCTAAACAAGCTGCTCGTAATGTATATTCATAATCTACTTTTTTAAAATTCGCTTTCGTTTTTGCTTTCTTAATTGTTGTCCCAAGACAGCTAAAAACATCATCAACAGCAAAAAATTCTTTATACTCTTCTAATATAGAAAAGTCGATTTGTTTCTGCTGTAACTTTTCATGTTCCCATTGCAGTGGCTTTCTTACAAAAACCATAACCGAATCATAGTAATCTGAGTCAAGTAATAGCTGCGTCACTTCTTGTCCAACTAAACCACTCGCACCGAGTACTAAGGCTGTTCTTTTATTCATTTATCTTTATACCTCTTTATCTAATTTTATACCGTCCAAACAGGCAGTACAAATCCTATTTCTAGGAGTTTCCTTTTTCTTATTCTATCATAAGTAAAGCACTATGCGTGATGCAAGTGCTTTACTTACTCTTCTCTCCTTTTTTCTCTGTTGGTAACTTGGTTATTATCCTAGAGTCACCTAGATTACTTATTAATGTCTTGAGGAAAATCAAAACACATGTTAATGGCAAAACTACTGCTAGTATCAATAAGATTGCTTCCATTATGTAATCCAATTACTCATCCCCTTTTCATACCCTCTACCTCAATATATGAAAGGAGTGTTGTCACATATGCGACATTCATAAAAATTAATACTGTTCTTTTTGACAACTTTATAACAAAATCAAATCGGAATGATTATTATTTATTGCAACTTTCGTAAAGATGTATTATACTAAGTTCGCAACTTAAAACGTAATTATTCCGTTTTATAACAAAAAGATATTTTTTCTCTTATTTTGGAGAAAATAAAATTGGAAAAGAAAGAAAAGAGGAGAATTACATGAAGAAAAGGTTAATGGTATTTTCTTTTATACTTATTTTCACTTTAATTTTTGCTGGGTGTGCCAGCAAAAAAGACGAAGCTGCAAAAAAAGATGGAAAACTTTCTGTATATACAACTATTTTTCCACTTGCTGACTTCGCTAAAAAAATCGGTGGTGACTATGTAAATGTTGAAACAATTTATCCACCTGGCGCTGACTCTCATACATATGAGCCAAGTCAAAAACAAACGGTACAAGTTGCGAAGGCAGACCTATTCGTATATAACGGTGCGGAATTAGAGCCGTTTGCAGAAAAAATGGAAAAAGCATTAAAAAAAGAGAACGTAAAAGTTGTTAATGCATCTAAAGGTTTCGATCTTATCGCTTCATCAGAAGAAGAACATGAGCACGAGGAAAGTCATAAAGAAGAAGAAAATCACCATCATGACAAAGACCCACACGTATGGCTTGATCCTACACTTGCGATGAAGCAGGCTGAAAAAATTAAAGATGCACTCGTAGAATTGCAACCAGATCATAAAAAAGAATTTGAGAAAAACTTCGCTGCCCTACAAACAAAGTTCACTGACTTAGATGATCACTTTAAATCTGTTGTTTCAGATGCAAAAACGAAAGATATTTTAGTTTCTCACGCTGCATATGGATATTGGGAAAAACGCTATGGCTTAAAACAAATACCAGTTGCTGGCATCTCTGCTTCCGATGAACCATCACAAAAAGAACTTGCTAACATTACAAAAACAGCAAAAGAGCATGGTTTGAAATATATTTTATTTGAAACATTCTCTACTCCAAAAGTAGCAGAAGTTATTCAAAAAGAAACAGGAACGAAAATTTTACGTTTAAACCACCTTGCTACTATTTCTGAAGATGATGCAAAGAAAAATAAAGATTACTTCACATTAATGGAAGAAAACGTGAACACTTTAAAAGAAGCTACAAACTAAATTTATATTTCCTTTCAGACAGTTGAAACATATTCAACTGTCTTTTTTCATATTCAGCAGCTTGACTTCAACAAAATAACAAGTAAAATTATCCATATTAGTTTTAAAGATATACTATGTTATGAAAGCGAGTTGGAACTATGAATCTTCACATTTGTGAAGTAACAGCAAATAATTGGCGTTCAGTCGCTGCTTTAGACGTAGCAACAAAGCAGCAGCAATTTATTGAAAGTAATGCATTTTCTTTAGCGGAATCCCTATATGAAGAAAACGGAACGTCAGTAGGCTTATATGATGGAGAAACACTTGTTGGCTACGCAATGTATGGTTGGTATTCAAAAAAAGATGATCGCATATGGCTAGATCGTTTTATGATTGATTACCATTTTCAAGGAAATGGCTATGCAAAACGTTTTCTCCATCTGCTTATCCAGTATTTACAACAAAAATTTCAATGCAAAAAGATCTATTTAAGTCTTCATCCAGAAAACAAACTAGCAATGAAACTATATGAGTCTTTCGGTTTTCACTTAACTGGTGATATAGACGATGAAGGACCGGTTGTTGGGGTTGTAATGGAATTACTTATAGATGAAAGTATAAGCCTGTGAAAACAGGCTTTTTATTATTTTCTACTAATCTTTGTTTATTAATAGAAGAACAAGATGGTCATGTTTCATATTCTACCTCCGCATCAAAAATATAATTGTTTCACTTTTTTTCATTAACTAAAGATGTAATGCTAATAACGTACAATAATGTCCTTTTTTCTACAAAGTAAACACTACTACTTTTAATAACTATACTCCAAAAGAATAAAAACAATCTTTCAGCGAAAATATATGTACATATATGCAAAATCAGTAGTAAATGGAGGGTTTGTTTTGAAAGTATTCAAGTTCTTATTCGTAAGCCTTTCTGCTATTTTAATCATGCTTAGCAGTAATAGCTTCCATATCCCAGTAGAAGCAAAAATAGAGGCAGATATTGATGTAGTACGTCAAAAACCAATTACGTTTGTACTCGTTCACGGTGCTTGGGGAGATTCTAGCTATTGGGATAAAACAGCTAATGAGTTGAAACAAATGGGACATAAAGTATATACTCCTACCTTACCTGGGCATGGAAAAGATACGAATAAAGCTGTAAAACACACTGATTATGTCAAATCAGTAGTCAACTATGTGAAGGAAAGAAACATAACGGATTTTGTTCTTGTTGGTCATAGTTTTGGTGGTACTGTTATTTCAAAAGTTGCCGAACAAATTCCAGATCGAATCCACAGACTTGTCTTTATGAATGCATTTGTTCTAGCAAATGGAGAAAGTGCAGCTGATGAAATCCCAGCCGAAGGAAAAACGCTTTGGACCGAGCTTGCAAAAAAATCGAAAAATAGTGCTATCCAATTGCCTTTTCCTATTTGGCGAGAAACCTTTATGAATAATGCTAATCTCGACTTAGCGAAAAAAATTCACGAAACTGTTACACCAGAACCAGCTGGACCACTTTTTGAAAAGCTGGACCTTACGAAATTTTATCAATTAAATATTCCAAAAAGTTATTTCTATTTAACTGAAGATATGGCAGTTCCACAAGGTAAAGATTCAGGATGGCACCCTCACATGTCAAATCGCCTTGGATTATTTCGTTTAGTAACTACACAAGGTGATCACATGACTATGTTTCATGCTAAACCAGCAATTGTCGCGAAGAAATTAGTTGAAGCCGGCAGAGATTAATAACAAAAATAAGTCTGCTAAATTAGCAGGCTTATTTTACGCATTCTTTAAAATGTTCTTGGAACCATTCTTTATTAATATCTTTCCCGATAAAGACCACTTCACTCACGCGCTCTTCTCCCTCTTGCCACTCTCTATCGTAAGAAGCAGCAAATAGTGTATGAACACCTTGAAAAACAATACGGCGATCTACTCCATCGATCGATAGAATTCCTTTATATCGATATAAATACTCTCCTAATTCTTGAACTACAGCTGACATCCATTCGTTTAACTTTTGCAAATCTAACGGCCGCTCTTCACGTAATACAAATGATTTTACACCTTCTAAATGATGATGCTCTTTATGTGGATAAATCTCTAATGTATCACGCGTTTTAAACGTTTGAATTTCTAGTAAGGCCTGGATATCTACTTCACAATTTGTCGTTGAGATTAATTTTGCTGTTGGATTAATCCCTTGTAATTCAGTAAGGAGTTCTTTCTCTTCTTCCTCTCCAACTAAATCTAATTTATTTACTAAAACGATATCTGCAAAAGCAATTTGTTCTTTCGCTTCTAGCCCTTTTTCAAAATGTTTATGTATATGATAACTATCTACCACTGTCACAACACCATTAATTTTGTATGCTGATTGAATAACTGGATCTAAAAAGAACGTTTGGATAATCGGCCCTGGGTTTGCAAGACCTGTCGTTTCAATCACTAGACCATCAAAATCCATTTTCCCTTCTGCTTTTACATCCAATAATTGTTTTAGAGCAACAAGTAGGTCTTCACGCACTGTACAGCATAAACAGCCATTTGTCATTTCCATAATTTCTTCTTCTACATTCATAATTAATTGATTATCGATGCCAATTTGCCCTATTTCATTTACAATAACCGCTAATTTCTTTCCATGTTCTTCCGATAAAATACGATTTAATAATGTTGTTTTCCCCGATCCAAGAAAACCAGTTAAAATTGTTACTGGAATCATTTCGTACATCTCCTTATACCTACATCTTCGTACATTATACCATACAGATAAAGTGAAACTTCCATCAGTAGGTTTTTTCTTCATCCCCCACTGATGGTTAGTTGAACGAATCGGGCTTTTAGGGGCAGTTATCCCTCACCTATCTTCCTCGTTTCTCTCTTACTCTTGAGGTGAGGGCTTACTGCCCGTTAATGCGGGGTAAAATCGTTTTTTACAGCAAAGACATATTCATTGTAAGTACAGTCCAATAACTATATAATAGTACCGAACAAGAAAGCCTTTTCAAAAATATCATCATTCATCAAGGGGGTCTACTCAAAATGGAACGAATTCAAATGGCTAATAACCTTGAATTCTCTCGTATCATTCAAGGATTTTGGCGTTTAGCAGAATGGAATATGCCAAAACAAGAATTACTTTCTTTTATCGAAAATTGTATGGAGATGGGGATTACAACTTTTGACCACGCCGATATTTATGGAGGATATACGTGTGAATCATTATTCGGGGAAGCATTACAATTACAGCCTTCTTTACGTGATAACATGCAAATTGTCACAAAATGTGGAATCGCTCCCCCATCTCCAAAGTTTCCAAAGCGATATGTCGCTCACTATAATACAAGTACGAAACATATTGTAAAAAGCGTGGAACAGTCACTACAAAACTTACATACTGATTATATTGATTTGTTACTGATTCATCGACCTGATCCATTTATGGACCCAAGTGAAGCGGCAGAAGCTTTCACACGTTTAAAACAAGAAGGAAAAGTTCGTCATTTCGGTGTATCTAACTTTTTACCGTCTCAATTCAATATGCTTAGCTCATATTTAGATTTTCCGCTCATTACAAATCAAATTGAAGTATCTGCGATGCAGCTTGAGCATTTTGAAAAAGGTACAATTAACTTATGCCAAGAAAAAAGAATCAGTCCTATGATTTGGTCTCCTCTTGCTGGTGGAGAAATCTTTACAAGTCAAAATGAACGTGCTGTACGCTTACGAGAAACTTTACAAAAGATTGCGAATGAACTAAATGTTGATGGCATCGATATTGTCATGTACGCATGGCTACTTGCTCATCCAGCAAAAATGATGCCAATCGTTGGCTCTGGTAAATTAGATCGCGTGAAGTCAGCTATCGCTGCAACAAAACTTACATTAGATCGTCAGCAATGGTTTACCATCTTTGAAAGTTCGAATGGACATCCCGTACCATAATTCGCTAAAAAATCATAAAAAGGAGCTAATACTTTATAGCTCTTTTTTTTCATACCTGTTTCTTGTCATCGCAAACACACATGTATCCCTGAGTCCCTTACCATCTACTGCTACACTACTGCTTTCTAAAATCCCTTCTAATTTAAAACCTAGCTTCTCAGGTATCGCTCTACTTTTTACATTTCGCGAATCACAACGAATCTCTATCCGGTTTGCTTTCAACTCAGAAAAAGCATAATCCATAATACCTTGCGCAGCTTCTGTCATATAGCCTTTTCCGCCAAAACGCGAATCTATCCAATATCCAATTTCAAATCTTGGTATTTCCCAATCAATACGATGCAATCCAGAAGAAGCTACAAATTCACCTGTTTCTTTTAAAAATACTAGTAACCTTAAATCTTCCCTTTGTAAAAATTGAATATGTGACCTTCTTATACTCGCTTCGATTTCTTCTTCTGTTTGCTCTTTTTGAGCGAAAACCATCCACGGCTTCAGTTCTTCTATCGATGCATTGATAGCTTCATATACTACTTTTCCATCTCCTGGTTTCGGCATGCAAATAAGAAGCCTGTCTGTGTAAAATTCAGAAGGAAAATCAAGTAATAATGGATCCATTGCAAACACTCCCTATTATTCTTTTATATATAATAACATTTAACACTATATATAAATACAAATTTTAAAAACGGCATAAAATCTTTCTTTTTCAGATGGAAGAGAGCATCCGACCATGCATAGAAGCGGTCAGATCCTTTTCCTGCCCCATGCCCAGTGAAAACAAAGAGAGAAAACGAGTGCAAGTCACTTTTTTCTCCGTAGCAGCGACTTATGTAATAAATAACTTTTCTGAACTTCACTTATTTTCAAACCAAATTCATACATACCTATCTCTAGTTATATTCGTCACGACACTTTCCTTCCCCTTACTATTAATACTCATACAATCAATTGATTCACCTCTACCGCTGTACGTATTCCAGACTCAATCGCTCCTTGTATCCATCCATGATTAAGTGTTGTATGATCCCCAGCAAAATAAATTTTCCCTTCAGGTTTTACAATTTCCGGTTGCAATTCTGCTTCTTGACCAGCTTGAAAAATAGCAAACCCTCCTAACGCATACGGATCTAATGTCCAACTTTTGGATACTCCTGACACAAATTCATCATACACTTGACCACCTAATATAGTCGCCAAGTTATGTAATGTATAATAAATACGATCACCTTTCGATAATCCATCCCATAATAATGCATCATAAGACCATGTATAACTTCCAAGCATAATAGCAGGTCCCTTTGAACCAATACCATGACTCGGATAATATGCATAACGGATTGGTAAATCCGTTATAATCCTTCCTCCTAATTGACCCTGTTCTTCCCAAAAGCGACTTTTAAACTGAATTCCTATTTTAGTAGCAGCCATATAATGTAATTCGCGAATAGCTCTCCATTTTTCATGTGATACAGAATCGAAAGGATCAATTTCCACAAAGCGCATTGTGGAAAATGGAATTGTAATAATAACTAAATCACCTGTTATGCTGCTATATTCAAAGGTCTCTTCATGTCTGCAATATGCTGTCACACCTTTATCATATTGATGAATCTTCATTAATTTTTGATTATAAATAATATATCTCTCTAACTGAGGCAAAAAAGATTTTGGTAATTTATCATTGCCCCCACTAATTTCACAAAAACCACTTTCTTGCTGCAAAATATATATAAAACGTAACGTTTCAACAAATGATCTTTCTAAAAATCCTTCTAAATCTAAAAGTACACCAATCATTTCAATTGCTACTGGTGAAAAATACGTATTATATTGATAAGGATGATATTTTAAAAACTGCGCTGTTGAATACTTCCCAAAGTCTTTTTCAACAATCCCCCAATTTTTATCTGGATTTCTTTTAATGAAATCAATAATTGGCTGCACTGCTAACAATAATAATTCTTCAGATGTTTTTCCTTCTTCATTCATCACTACTGGATATCTTAAAATACTTGGATTTTTCTCGTATTGTTGTAATGTCGTTTTTCTACCATTCACATAAATAATATCCGTCTCATTTCGATTAATAAAGGGGGTCACTTGTAGCCCAAACTTTCTTATATAAGCCATCGTTAATGTATGTATATATGGAATGCGCATTGCTCCAACATCTAAATATAATCCTGTGTCTTCCATTCTAATAGTCTCAATTCGGCCTCCTATACGGTTATTCGCTTCTAAAATTTTCACATGATGTCCTGCGCTTTTAAGTAAGGATGCTGATACTAAACCAGCCATTCCAGCACCAATTACAATGATTTGTTTTGGCTCTACTGTTTTCGGTAATCCCTTATCAATAATTCCCACCATTTCATCAGTTGTGACATGGGATTGTGTATGCACTCGCATCATTCCACCCCTTACTTTGAAAATACAAAACAGTGATTCTCTGAATTGTATTCATGAGTATAGTAGAACAACACATTTTTTTCTGAATATTCACTAATAATTCACAGAGATTTGCTCTCATCATCCCTTTCTTATCATATAATGAGGATATAGATAGGAAATGTAAGGAAGGGATTGATAAATATGAAACGTACTTACGACTATCCTGAAACAAAAAAACATTTAGAATTGAAAAAACAACTACTATGCAAAAAATTATTGGATGTAAATTTAGGTGAAGATGATCGTAATCAAATTAAGATGGAAATCGATAACTACGAATATATTTTAACATTAGTGGAAATGAATCATTATGAACGTGGAATTTCTCATAACAAGCGGATGTGAAAGCATTCACTTGTTCATGTGAGCATTTCTTTACGCATTTTTCGTAAGTAAATATATAATAGAATGTACATTAAGATAGAGAGGTATATTCTATGATTAAACTAAGTGTATTAGATCAATCCCCTATTTCCGATGGCAGTACAGCAACTGCAGCTTTTTCCAATACAGTAACACTTGCTCAAGAAGTGGAAAAACTAGGATTTACTCGCTTTTGGGTGTCTGAACATCATAATTCTGTCAGTTTAGCTGGTTCAAGTCCTGAAGTGCTCATATCTCATATTGCAGCGAAAACAAATCGCATCCGTGTGGGGTCCGGTGGCGTTATGCTTCCACACTATAGCTCATATAAAGTCGCTGAAAATTTCCGTGTATTAGAAGCGCTTTATCCAAATCGAATCGATCTTGGAGTTGGTAGAGCACCAGGTGGTATGCCCATCGCAACTCGCGCGCTGCAAGAAGGAAAAATGATTTCACTCGACCAATATCCAGAACAAATTCAGGATGTAGCCATGTACTTACATGACAACGCACCTGAAAATCATCAATATGCAAACCTAAAAGCTTCGCCTGTCATTCCTACTGCACCTGAAATATGGATGCTTGGATCCAGTGGAGAAAGTGCCATGATTGCAGCAAAACAAGGGGCTTCTTTTGTCTTTGCTCAGTTTATCAACGGCTATGGTGGTCCTGAAGTGATGAAAGCTTATCAAGAACAATTCCAGCCATCTTTCTTAGGAGACAAACCAAAATCAATTGTTTCTATTTTTGTTGTTTGTGGAGAAACGACTGAAGGAGCTGAGAAAATTGCGTCTAGTCTAGATTTATCAATTCTATTATTAGAACAAGGAAAACGCACAACTGGTACTCCTTCCATTGAAACAGCACAAAACTATCCTTATAGTGCCTATGATTTGTTCCGCATTAAAGAAAATCGGCAACGTATGATTGTAGGTGATCAACGTTACGTCAAAGAACAAATCTTAAACTTGAGTAAGGCTTACAATACTGAGGAATTTATGATTGTAACCATCACCCATCAATTTGAGGATAAATTAAAATCGTATCGTTTATTAGCAGAAGCTTTTCATTTATAATATACAAAAAAAGTGCGTCACATAAAGTGATGCACTTTTTTTGGCCTAAGTTTTTTATAAATCTGTACCCTCAATATATTTAACTGCTTCTTGTAAGATTTCTTCAAAATTCTCAGGGTAATCGTGATTTAAGTTAGAAATAACCTTATACTCATGATTTATATTTTTTGTTTCCAATCGTTTCACAAACTTCTGTGTACATGCAAAGCAATCTTCATCCTGATCTCCACAAATAATATATCCCTTAATACCTTTATCTTTCAATTTATCCAGCAAGTCTTCCCACTCTTCAATCTCAGGAATCCATGGCGCTACAAAAACAAAGCCTTTTACAATAATATGTTCGTTTAAGATTGCATGTAACGCAACTCTTGCTCCAGCGGAAAACCCTCCAATAATTACATGCTCTACCTCACCATGATTACTAGCTACAATACTTTCATAGTGCTCCTTTAACTCACGAGATCCCTTTTCTATATCATCCCATACGTATCCTTCTGAAAATTGAATTTGAGAAGACTGCGGTAATGCTAATAAATACCCTTGAGACACAACCGATTGCCAATATGGTTCTGCTATCTTTATATTTTCTTGATCACCATGCAATGCAATAAGTAGATTGTTATGAATACCGCTATTTCCTTGTACAACTTTCAAATCAAATTGTTCAGATTTCTTTGCTACTTCTTCTCTTTCTTTACATAACTGAATCATCTGATGAAATTCTTCATATCTATGAAGAGGGTTCAAATCGGCATCTGTAATTAAATACTCATACCCATACCAAAACTCATTTTCTACAATCGCTTCTTTCATTATATGTAAAGCTTCTTTCTCAAGCCCAGATGCGCTTGCTAATGCATATTTAAAATTATATATTTGAGCTTTATTACCAGTTATCTTATCAGCATTTTTGGTAATATAATGGTATGCTTCTAAACTACCATCCTTTGCATAACATTCTAATGTCTCATTTAACAAACCAATATAAGTAATCTTACTCATCCACACTTACCTCCCGTAACCTTTTTAGGAATATATATTTCTCTAACACGGTTTCAGTCATCCTAAGGTTCCGGTAAACATACTGTCAAATTTTGAATATCAGATTAACAGTAACTCCTCCTACTCTTAGGATGACGTTTGCTAACTGACTTACAATTTTTCATAATACATCACTCCTTTCTATCTCTTACATACAATTAAATGCTAAATTGACAGAAAAGTCAATCTATAAATTGAACTATACTATACTTTCACATTTCTTTTCACCAAAAAAACAACAATATATAATTGTTGTTTTCATGTTAAACAATACTTTTTTTACTTTTATCTGGCTGGCTTGAAACTAAATAATGCTTCTCTGAAATATATAATTTTCGCTTTAATATACGATCTAAATACGGCGCTAGTTTCATTCCACATATAAGACGATCCTCATCATCTTCTACAATAGGAAACATTTCTTTTTCTGTAACATATTGGTCTACTGCTCTTTGCACAAGATCAATCTCTTTTACGAGTTTTAGATTTTCTTCTGTATGTTCAAATACCTCGAGCGTTTCCTTCGTTATAATGAACGTATTTGTAGGAAATGCTGGTAAATACGGTTTTAACAAGTCATAATTCACTGTATAATCCTCATTGACTAATACTGTATAAACAATATTTGCATTTGTTTCCAGAAATTTAGCCATTGCTTGCTCTAATTCGTCTTTCGTAATTGACCTCTCCTCTTTTCCACTTTTGAAAAAGCGAAACATTGCATCGCCTCCTTTTTTACTATATTATACCATAGAAAGAAAGCTGAAAAATCATAAAAAAACCTATTGAAAGAATTTTCAATAGGTTTTGATGTCTTATTTTAAGAAGGCACTCAACATCCAAACATGTTGTTCTAATGTTGTATGAATAGCTAATAGCATATCTGCTGATGTTTCATCTTCAGCCTCATCCGCTACTTCCATACCTTCTTTTAATTCTTGAATGATTGCTGAGAAATCATTTACTAATGTTTTCACCATTTCTTCAGCTGATTCTTTACTTGTTCCTTCATGTACAGTAGATGTTTCTAAATACTCTTTCATTGTTGCTAGTGGTTTTCCTTCTAACGCTAAAATACGTTCTGCTAATTCATCAATATATGTTGCTGCTTCATTATAAAATTCTTCAAATTTTTCATGTAATGTAAAGAAGTGTGGGCCTGTCACATACCAGTGATAGTTATGAATTTTTACATATAACACATTCCAGTTTGCTACCTGCTTGTTTAATACTTCAACAACATTTGTTTTCGTACTCATTCAATCCACTCCTCTTTCTTTTTATAATTATTCTCTTTTAATAATACATTCTTATTGTACCATAAATTCCCTACTCGTCCAAATCATCCGCTTATATGTAACAAAGTTTTAACAACTTTAATCATTCCTAAATGTCGAGAAATCCATGTACCCTTTCTTGCACTTCATATGTCTAATTGTCCAAGCTCACACATATACATAATAATAGGTCAAGCTCATCATAGTAGAAAGAGGGATTACATGGATAATCAGCAATGGCAAGTAGCTAAAAAAGTTGCTGCTACTTATATTGGGACTGTCGTCGGAGCTGGATTTGCAACTGGGCGAGAGATTGTTGAGTTTTTTACGATTAACGGATTATACGGAACAATTGGAATATGCGTAAGTGGATTTTTTTTCATTTGGTTAGGAACGAAAATGATGTTGCTTTCTTCACAAATCGGTGCATTTTCCGCTCAGGAATTTAACAGATATTTATTTGGTGATGTATTTGGAAATGTGGTAAACACTTTGTTATTACTCGTACTTTTTGGTGTGACAAGTGTTATGCTATCAGGCGCTGGTGCTGTATTCGAAGAACAACTTCGGCTACCACGACAACTCGGTATTTTCATTACAGTTATCGCATGTATCATTATTGGTAGTCGTGGATTACAAGGTGTATTTGAAGTAAATACACTTGTAGTACCAATTATGATGATTTTCATTATCGGACTTGCTATTACAACTTTTATTCATGGCACAATACCTATCTTTAACACTATTCCTATAGAAAGTTGGAACATGAAATGGATAACAAGTCCACTTACATATGTCGCCTTAAATCTTTCTCTCGCCCAAAGTGTTCTAGTACCGTTAGCAAGTGAAGTAAAAGATCGAAAAGCGATTCTATGGGGCGGAATTTTAGGAGGAGCTGGACTATGCTTTATTCTATTATGTAGTCATTTAGCCATTTTATCTGTTGACCAATTTTATCAATATAATATTCCTATGGCTGAAGTAGTAAGAAGATTTAATGCTACTTTCCATTTCTTCTTTGTCCTGATTATTTTTGGAGAAGTGTTTACAACATTAGTTGGAAATGTATTTGGGATGACAAAACAAATGCAATCTATCACTGGCTGGAAAAACAACAATATTATTTATTTTATTTTACTAATTAGTTATTGTTTTAGCTATATTGGTTACAGTGAACTTCTTCACATCTTGTATCCAATAATCGGATGGGTTAGCATCATCCTTCTTCCAATTATCGCATATAAACAGCTAGAGAAAACATAGTAAAAAAGCATCCGTTATGTAAAATGTACCCTATAGAATAGACACTTAAAAAAAAGTCTATTCTATAGGGTATTTCTTGTATAATAGGAGAAAAATTAGAATCGGAGAAATTTCACAATGACGAAAAAGCTATTTACAGAAAAAGAGGTTCAA
>NZ_JBFTMC010000027.1:0-40373 GCF_056396765.1 Bacillus sp. 05T22 | reverse complement strand
GGGTTATTTTTAATCTCGACTGTTATTTTAAGTTTTTTTTCAAGTTTAATTGGAGGTTACATTTCAGATCGTTTTCAACGGAAGAAAGTTTTATTGTTAACTTCTTCTTCTAGTGCTGTAATGTTTTTATTAATGACCTTAAGTTTATATCCTACAGATAAGTTGATTTGGTTATTTGCAATTGCTTATGTAGGTTTTGTAATATCTAGTAGTCTTGGTCGTCCATCCATGCACGCTATAATAATAGATTCAACTACACCAGAAAATCGAAAGGCTGTTTATACAATTGACTATTGGCTTATGAATCTTTCGATGGCAATTGGTGCTGCATTAGGTGGTTTTTTATACATGAATCACCAAAAAGAGTTATTTATATTACTAACTTTGGTTTCTGCTACACTACCAATTATCTATAAATTGCGGTTAGTTGCTGAATTTAATAATTTCTTAGAACCAAAACATGAAAATATAGTATTGGATCTAATCCAAAACTATAAAATTGCTATTCAAGATGTAGCATTTTTAAAAGTTGTAATAGGATCTACATGCATATTTGCGGCAGAGTTCTCTTTAAATAGCTATATAGGTATACGACTTTCAGAAACATTTAATACAATAAACGTTGGGAACTTTGAAATAGTAGGAGTAAGGATGCTGAGTATTCTTAACATACAGAATATGCTTTTAGTGGTATGTTTGACGTTTATTGTGAATAAATTTACAGATCGTTTAAGTGGAAAGAAGGCGTTACTCTTAGGTCTGGTTCTCTATGGTGTAGGATATGTAACAGTAACATCTGCAAACACTTGGTACGTACTTATTATTTTTAATTTTATAGCTACTGTTGGTGAACTTGTCTACTCGCCTGTCAGAAATGCAGAACAAGCTAATATGATCCCGGCTGATAAAAGAGGATCTTATTCAGCTTTTGCAGGTCTATCAGATATTGGTGCTGACCTGATTGCAAGAATTACCATTATTGTTGGTGCTTTCTTGATTCCTACGATAATGTCCGTTTACATTGGAATCATTGTGATAATTGGCACATTCCTCTTATACACTGGATTGTTTATTAGAAAAGATATTCAGTCTAAAGAAATATTGAAGAAAATGTCATCATAATATAATACTTTAATAGTTATAATGGAAACAATGATAAAGTGAGGTACGGGAAATGAGTAAAATTATTTTTAATGAAATACAAATGAACAACTAGAGAAGAATGAAAATGTCGTGAAGGTATAGGAACGTTCTATTATCTATTGTTCTGATTTTAAAATAAAAGCTGTGAAAGAAAACCGAGGAAACTGTCTAGATAATGCCTCAATGGAATCCTTTTTTGGTCATATGAAAGATGAATTAGACTATAAGTGTTGTCAAACGTTTCAATCTCTTCAACTAGTAATCGAGAATTATATACAAGATTATAATTATGATCGTTATCAATGGCCTCTCAAAAAGATGGTTCCGGTACAATACCGGAACCATCTTTTAAGTGCTTAATTTTTAAAGGTCTTTTTATTAAACTGTCCATTTTATAGGGTACAGTTCATATATTGGTTCTCCTCTTTTTTATGAAATCTTATCTTCTATAAATAGGCAATGTATGTTTCCCTTGAATTAAGTTCCACTCATCCGAACTTCTTAGAAGTTTAATATTTAACAATGCTTTGTCATCTAAGATTTCAATATCAATTTGCCCTTTTTTACCAAATTGATCAAAAATTAAAGTTGCTTTATTATTTTTGAATGTTACAGTACCGTCTATATATGCTATATCTTCAGCGTTATCGGAATAAGAAGATACACCGACAACTGCTTCGTTTTCAGAAATAGGACTAATCTTCATCATTGTGAAAGCTGGGCCGATATACGGTGGTTTCGTCGGTAGTTCTTGTTCTGACCATGTTCCTTGAACGTTGTATAGAATAGAAGTTGGTTTTGCATCAGGATTCCATGCACCGTCTTTATCGAGATAGTACCATTGTAATCGATCGTCGACAAACCATCCAGTTTTCATTGCACCGCTTTTATCAAGGAAGTACCATTTGTTTTGGTCGAGTACCCAACCCGTTTGCATAATACCCTTTGCATTTAAAAAGTACCATTTGTTTTGATCAAGAACCCATCCAGTGTGCATAGCGCCATCTTTATTTAAGTAGTACCATTCATATGGTGAGCTTTGATGCCATCCAGTTTTCATGACACCATTTTTTCCAAGAAAATACGATTTCCCACTGTCGGAAACCCATCCATACTGCATAGCACCGTTTTTATTGAAGAAGTACCACTTTTCATCTTGGTTTAGCCATCCAGTGTGCATAGCGCCATCTTTATTTAAAAAATACCAATGTGGTCCTTCTTGATACCATCCAGTTTTCATGACACCATTTTTTTCAAGGAAATACCAATTGTTATTTGTGTTTACCCATCCTGTTTCCATTTTTCCATTTATGTAGTAATACCATGCATGTTGTTTTTGTACCCAACCCGTTATTGGAGTAGACTGTTTATTTGTTTCTGCATAAACATGAGGTTGTATTCCGCTAAACAATATACCTGCAACAAATAACATACTAACGATTTGTTTTTTCATAATAATCTGCTCCTTTTTTAGAAAAATGCCTTTCTCTACTACTAATATATCTGAATAATAAAACAAATTCAATACTTTTATTACGAATGTGTTACAAAGATGTTACGAAAGTATCAGAATCATTTCTTTCTGTAAGGGTCTTATTCCTTATTATCTGTTAATAAGGAATAAAATCACTATTATCATTAGTATGCAAAGGAGTTTTAAAATCCTTCTTGCTAGCTGTTTCTTTTCCATTCTATTATAGAAGGAAGAAATTCGTAAAAATTAGCAATGTGGTTTTGATTCTCTAGCATTTTTCATAGGATGCTAGAAAATTTTTTTGTTAGATATTTTAAAAATGTAAGTGTATATTCTGTAAAGAAAAAGAGGAGAAATGTAATGAAGCGAATGATTGCATCAATATGTGTAGCAGGAAGCTTATTAATAGCACCTATACAAAGTTTTGCAGGAGTAAATACAGGTGGAAATCAGCAAATTATCGTAAAAGATGGCTGGGTGTTTGAACAAAACAATTGGTATTACTATGTGAATAATGTGCCGGCAAGCGGATGGAAAAAGATTCAAGGAACGTGGTATTACTTTGAGAGTAATGGCGTAATGAAAACAGATTGGTATTTTGATGGAACGAATTGGTTTTATATGAATAGCAATGGTGGAATGGAGACAGGATGGAAAAAGGTTCAGGGAACATGGTATTACTTTGAGAGTAATGGCGTAATGAAAACAGATTGGTATTTTGACGGAATGAATTGGTTTTATATGAATAGCAATGGTGGAATGGAGATTGGTTGGAATAAAATAGGCGGGGCATTGTATTACTTTGAGAATAGCGGTGTATGGGTTGCAAGCAATGATGCTGACTATTTATATACAATAGGAGAAAATCAACAGCTTATTCTTGTGACGGCAAATGATTATGGAACTAGTAAGGCAGAAATTCAAACATTCGAGAAGCGAAATAATAAATGGTATCCAGTGTATGCTGCTATGCAAGGATATATTGGACGTAATGGATTTGCTTATACAATGGCAGAAGGAGGAAAAAGTTCTCCGCGCGGTAAATATACAATTGGAACAGCTTTTGGTCGCTACGGTAATCCAGGAACAAAACTACCATATCGACAAATTACATCAAATGATGTTTGGGTGGATGATTCTAATTCATCTTTATATAACACGTGGCAGCAAAAACCAGCAAATGGCCGTTGGAGCAGTGCCGAAAATATGAATATTCCTCAATATGATTATGGGTTTGTGATTAACTATAATACAGAACGAATAGTTGGAGCTGGCTCGGCGATTTTCTTCCATATTTCAGATATGTATACATACGGTTGCACAGCAACATCTCGGGAAAATGTTCTTTCTGTTTTAAGATGGTTAAATCCTGCTAAAAGTCCTGTGATTGTACAAACACCGGAGAGTGAACTGAAATATTATTAAACGAAAGAAAGAGTCCGTCAGTGGGGGACTTACTGCCCACGAATAGCGGGGATTAAAGAGTGATATAAAAAAGAAGGTGGTACGATGATATGATCCCCTTATTGTAGACAGTAAAAAGAAAGCACATTAATCTGTTTACTATGAAGGGGATTTTTCTATGGGCAAAATTAGTGTTTATTTAGGAAAAAGAATTTTTATTAAAATAAAGTTTTAGACCAGAAAGTTAATTTGAAATTTTGATAATGAAATGTTATGTAGGCTTCATGTATATACGGGATCTAATAGTTTTATGTATCTTAAGTTGGTGTTATATTCAAGCAAAAAACGAGTAAGGAGACAGAACTATGGATAAGCAAGTTGTTATTGAGGAGCATACACCAGAATGGGCACTACAATTTAAAGAAGAGCAAAGGATTCTAAACAATATAAAGGTGTTTTCACATATGGAAAACACCTTTTCAAGCTAATTGAAACTACCAGCTAGCCACCTCAACATCCGCTTTTAACCATTTTTCCCAAAGAGGATCTTCTATTTTAAGTAAGCTTAATGAAGTGCCTTGCATGTCTAAGGAGGTTAGATGGGTTCCGACTTTGACAAATCGAATATCTAATCCTTCAAGCTCACACAAACGGCGAATATCATTTGCGAAGATATACTGTTCCATTAATGGAGTAGCACCTAATCCATTAATCAAGATGGCAAACTTATCACCTTTTTTCCAGCGGTAAATACTTTTGAGCTTATTCATAAGCTCGATTGCCAATTTTTCAGAAGAAGATAATACTTCTTTTCGGTATCCTTTCTCTCCATGGATGCCGACTCCGTAAAAGACTTCATTGTCTTGTAAGGTAAAAGAAGCCTTTCCTTGGATAGGGTCGGTTGCTGGAGAGAGCGCAACTCCTAATGTATGCAGATTCCGAATAACAGAATGGCCGATGCCTGTTAATTGTTGTAATGAATAGCCCTCAAGTGCGGCTGCTCCGAGTATTTTATGAACGAAAACCGTACCAGCTACTCCTCGTCTTCTTTTATTAAAGGAAGCATCATCTTCAATGGAAACATCGTCATTCACAATTACATGATCAACAAGTCTTCCTTCTTCTTTTGCTAAAGATTCAGCAGTTAAAAAGCTTTCCACGTCAGCTTGAAAGTTTTTAATGATTAATAGGACGCCCTTCTCTTTGGGTACTAAGCGAATAGCCGCTAATAATTGTTCTGGTGTAGGAGGGGTGAAAATTTCTCCATTGACTGCCGCTGAAAGCATGCCTTTTCCGACATAACCAACATCAGCTGGTTCATGCCCGCTACCGCCGCCACTTATAATGGAAACATCTTGCCCAATTTCGGCAAGGTCTTTCTGATAAATGATGTTGTGTTCTCGGTTATAAGATATTCTATCGTTATGTTCAAAATAAAAACCATATAACATATCTTGAACAATATTTTGAACATCATTCATAATTTTTTTCATTGTTTTTCCACCTTATGATTTGTTTGCTGATTGCTTTAGTAAAAGGACTAATTGGTTGTTTATCATATTTTTCATCATCGAAGACATGATAGACGGATCAATAGCGCAATGATTCTCAATCCAATCTTTTATTGTCCCAACAAATCCGTGGCTATAAAAAGAGGCCAGTGTATCTTTTTTCACCGCAGAAATTGCTAATTTACAGCCAATTAATAGTTCATCGATGATTTTGAGATATAAGTTTTTCGTATGTTCAAAGAGATAATAATTAAATGAATTTTGCTCGATTACTTTAAATGCATTTCGGTAGAAGCATTGGTTTTGGTAAAAGTAATCAAATAATAGGTCGAAAATATTTTCCCATTTTTCATAATCAAGAAAGTCTATAATATTCTCTTTTGTTTCTTCTTTATAAATCCAACTTAACAATTCAAATTTATCTTTAAAGTGATAATAAAAAGTTTGCCTGCGCATCTGACAATTTAACATAATGTCACTCACGGATATTTTATGGAAAGGTTCAGTTTCCATTAATTTTTTTAATGAGTTGGCTATGATTTTTTTTGAAATGATAGAAGAGGTCATTATAATCATCCCTACAGCTTTATTCGTTTTTAATAATTAACATCCTACCTATAAATGAAGTGGGTGTCTTTAGACAAATCGTTCATTTTGTCCGTTTACCATAAAACGCTTTCATTTTACTATAGTTAATAAGAATGCGCTTTCAAATATATCATAATTCAGAAGAGAATGTACCGTGGCAGGAATTTCCTATGAATTAATAAAATTATGGAAGTGTGGATACGAATTGGTTTGCGAAGCATGTAACAAAACTTATAGAGGAGGAATAACAAATGAAAAAAATTATAAATAAACCTGAAACTCTCGTTATGGAGATGTGCAATGGGATGGTTATGGCTCATCCGGAACTCGAGTTATTAAAAAAGTATAAGGTCATTAAGAAAAAAGAAATGAACGAAAATAAGGTAACTTTAATCAGCGGTGGCGGTAGTGGACATGAACCGGCACATGCGGGGTTAGTAGGAAAAGGAATGCTGGATGCTGCGGTATGCGGAGACGTATTTGCTTCTCCCACGCAAATACAGGTATATCAGGCAATTAAGGCAACAGCTAGTAAAAAAGGTACGCTACTAATTATTAAGAATTACAGTGGAGATATCATGAACTTTAAAAATGGTGCGCACTTAGCTACGGAGGATGGCATTCAAGTAGAATATGTCCGCGTAGATGATGATATTGCGGTAGAAGATAGTCTTTATACAGTAGGGCGCCGCGGTGTTGCAGGAGTTGTGTTGGTACATAAAATAGCCGGTGCAGCAGCGGAAGAAGGTATGGATTTGATGCAGGTGAAAGCTGTAGCGGAAAAAGCAGCGGCAAATGTTCGAACAATTGGTCTCGCATTAACTTCCTGCACGGTTCCGGCGAGTGGATCACCTACTTTCAAATTAGGTGAAGATGAAATGGAATATGGCGTTGGCATTCATGGAGAGCCAGGCAGAAAACGTGAAAAAATTGCGACTGCAGACGAATTGGCTTTACGCATGACAAATGACCTTGTGAAAGATTTAGAACTAGATGAAGATGCTGAAATTGCTGTTCTAGTAAATGGATTTGGCGGTACACCGCTTCAAGAACTGTATCTGTTTAACAATGCAGTTACGAGAGAGTTAAGTAAAAGAAATATACGAATCAATAGAACGTTTGTCGGTAATTATATGACGAGTATCGATATGGCTGGAATTTCTCTAACAGTGATGAAACTAGACGATGAGCTGAAGACATTGCTATCGAAAGAATGTAATACACCTGCGTTTAAAGTAGATGGACCAATTGAGAGTGTAGAATACGTTGATATTGCGGAGCACGAAGAAGAGAAGCCTGTTTTCTTTGAGACGGAAACAGCGGAAGAACATGCGATCATTAAAAATGAGGTAATCACATTAAATAATATGATTTATCTTATAGATAAAATGAGCGAAGTTATTATTAAGAACGAAGTGCCATTCTGCGAATTGGATACGCATGCAGGTGATGGTGATTTTGGAATGAGCGTTGCGAAAGGATTTAAACAATTAAAGCGTGAATGGAGCTCGATTTTAGATCAAGAACGTTTAAATATAGGGACTTTCCTTGATTCGTGCTCTATGGTGATTATGGAACATTGCGGAGGAGCTTCTGGTCCAATTTGGGGTGGAGCTTTCCGAGCTGCAGGTAAGGCGATGGAAGGGAAAATGGAATTAACAGTTGGAGAGTTTGCTGAAATGTTGCAAGCTGCACTTCATGGTATACAGTCTATCGGTGAGCGCTCTTTCGGAAGAGGAGCAGAAGTAGGCGATAAGACGCTTGTAGATGCGCTTGTACCTTGTGTCAATTCTTGGTCAGAAAGTGCTGCAGCTGGCGTGGACTTTAAGACTGCTTTTGAAAAAGGAGCAGAGGCTGCCGTTAAGGGAGCAGAATATACAAAAGAAATCGTCGCTCGAATGGGCCGCGCTGGTACGGTTGGTGAAAGAAGCTTAGGTTATCCTGATGCTGGTGCCTTTGCATTAGGGATTATATTTACGGAGCTTTCTCGCAGCCTAAAATAATGGCAGTTTGGTGTTTCTGGATACTGGAAACTCTCAATTGTGTAGGTGAATAGAAGGAAAATAAGAAAGAGGAAAAGTCCGATAAAAAAGGTACCTTATGAAGCAGCAGGTACCTTTTTTGTTTTTATATTGTCTCATTCAAACTAAACGTTTTGTAATTTCTTCTCCAACAGAACCCGTTAGAAATATATACATGAATAACTACATATAAACTCCGTATCCCTCTAGATAAACTACTGAATATCTCCATACAGACTCCAGATAGCGTATATAGAATAAAAGCTATCAAGGAGGTTAGAAAAAATGAATTTTATAAAGTGAAACTTTAATCAGTGGGGGTTTTCTTCATCCCCCACTGATTATTAGTTGAACGAATCGGGCTTTTACGGGCAGTTGATCCCCCACCTAACTTCTTTGCTTTCGCTGAATTTTGAGGTGGGGGTCTTACTGCCCGTTAATGCGGGATAAAACGAGCAATTCTCAGTATGAAAAAACGAAAAGAAACATCATTCATTTTGGTGGTAATCTTTTTGATTGTTACAAATTTAGTGCTGGCAGGATTCACAATCCAGCATGCATCTCAAAAAGCAACTGATGCTGCAAGAAAAAAATTAGGGGCTGATGTTGAATTATCTCCTGATTTTATGGGCCTAATGAATAGTGGAAAAGAGGATGAATTTACTCCTCTTACAGAAAAATTAGCCAAATCAAAGTATGTTAAAAATTATAATTATCTTTTGGCATCTGGTGGAACTGCTGATGGATTCCAGTATATCGAACCATCTGGATCCGCAGAAGATAATCCTATGTCTAGTATGTTACAAGGAAACGGTAATCTATCTCTACAAGGTGTAAGAGAAAGTGGTTTGTTTGAATCGTTTAAAAATGGGAAAAGCAAAATGGTAGAAGGAGCGAGTAACAATGAATTCAGAAGGAAAAACATTATCAACAGATAACGGGTACTCCTAGTTCATTTGGGGTTCAAACATAGCAAAACTTCCTCTTGCTAGGTCATCGGGATTTCAAACTCTCCGGCATGATTCTCGTACAATAAAAGGCATTGAAACCATTCATGCCCTATACAAACAAAGGCGAAGTCTTCAAATAGACTCCGCCTTTTCGGTGTATAACGAATTACAGGAATTGTTGCATAACCATTTAACGATGCAACCCTAGATTCTCTATGTTTTGGGTAACTTTGCAACAGAACCTTTATAAAGCTATTTTGTCGCTTTTCGTCCTACTAATACCCAGTACAGAGATAAACTGAAARGGGTAACGAGTACGAGGATGAATAGGATATTACTAAACATGGAAGCATCCACATTACTTGTAATCCCTATGAAGCTTTTTCGCATTGCGGAATGGTCCATCATTGCCGCTGTGTAGGCAATTCCGATTGACATCGCGACATTAAGTGTTAAATTATAAAATCCGATTGCTGTTCCTGTTTTTTCTTTCTCAATTGTACAAATGCAAGAATCAAGTAATGGTGCATACATGAATGCAAATGAACTAGAGAATAGAACCATAGATATTACGAATACAACAACAGAAGTGTTTATAAAGAATCCGCCTAATAGTAAGCTGACGATAATGCTAGACATAGCGAGTGTAATACATTGCTTGCTTCCCATAACTTTTGCAACTTTTCCAGAAAGAGCTCCGACTATAGTAGCTGCTATATAGCCTGGAATCAATAGTAGGGAAATGGTATCTAGCTGTAAACCATAAATCTTTTCAAGCAAGAATGGGAATAAGAAAATGTATGCTAACTGTACAGAGTAAATTACAAAAGCAACGCCAAGCAATGAGATAAACTGTTTATTTTGAAAGAATGAGATTCCGATAAACGCTTTTGAGTTCTTACTGATATAAGTAAGGAACAAGGCTATTGCAACAATAAACAAGAGAAGGTACATCCAATTGAAATCTGAAATATATAGTAGTAGGGATGCTGAAATGATTCCAACTAGAAATAATCCTAATACATCTACATTACTGTTTTTCGCTTCTTCCTTAGGAAGATACTTTAAAATAAAAGGAAGAGTGAAAAGTGTTACTAAAGAAAGTAAAAATAGAGTTGTCCAATGGAAATATGTTGAAACATAACCTCCAGTTAATGCACCGATAAGCTGTGAAAGAGCAAAACTGCTTGTACTTAATCCTAAAAATTTCTTTTGTTCATTTGCAGGTAAATGTTTTGTTACAAATATCACATATAAGGTTTCAGCTGATGCTAAACCGGCAGTTTGGATAATTCGTGAGATAACAACTAGTAAAAACGAGTGTTGAAAAATATACCCCATGGCTGAACCGACACATATTAAAATAATACCAATGCTAAAAAGTTTTCTGATACTAACGGAATCCGCTAAAGCTGCGTAAACCACTGCCCCAATTCCAATTACAAGGCCAGCTAGGGTTGCTTGCCAGCTAACTGTTGTCACTGAAATGTGAAAATCCTTTGCCATGTCAACAGAAATAATCTTAAACGAATTGTCAATTACCAAACATAATAGAAATAACAGTAAGGTAACGGGTACTGCTTTCTTAGCACTATATTCCTGAGTTTTCTTCATGCTCACACCTTCATTGATTGTAGACATAGCTATATTCCTCTTTTCTTGTTATTCAGGGAATTTTCTTCCTGAGTCATGATTGTCTGGCCTTTAACTACCAATTGATCCTTTTGTAAAGGATGGTTTCAGTAATTTCTACACCTTTTGTTTCATATGCGAGGCTTCCTTGTGTACAGTTGTACCGATTTTTGTTCGTTCCTTCTTATGGGGTTTAAAAAGGAACCGTTTTCATGAACAACCAAAAACATCTTACCTTTTGATTGCGCTTTCATGGTGATGCATAATAACTCCTTGAACTATATAATATTGTCTGGTTATTTAAAAACTTGTATGCACCCGAATATTGAAAAGGATATCATGCCTTTCCTTCTTATGATGCTTACAAGGAAGCATTTTCATGAACACCAAAAACATCTTACCTTTTGATTACGCTTTCATGACGATGCATGATGACTCTTTGAGATATACAATATTGTATAGTTGTCTAAAAACTTGTATACATCTGAACAATGAAAAGGATATCATACCTTTCCTTTGCTCACAACCCATCTTTCTTTTGGAATTTGTCTTTTTTGTTACAAAAAAATCGCCCACCCATTATAATTGTAAGTAACCACACAAACAAAAAATAGATTACTAGTGAGTTCAGAAAAACCTATTCGAAAGGTCACCTTTGAACAATTAGCACAAGTGGTAAAACAAGTAGAAAAACAGGTGGAACAAGCGAAAACGGAAGTAGAACAGGAACAAGATAAGGGAGCAAAAAAAGAGAAAAAGAAAGTGTATCAAGAGAAACGAAAAATACATAAGAAACTGAAAGAAGACTATTTACCACGACTACAAAAATATGAGTCACATCAAGAGACTTTCGGTGATCGTAATAGCTTCTCGAAGACAGATCCAGATGCCACGTTTATGAGAATGAAAGAAGACCACATGAAAAACGGTCAACTGAAAGCTGGATATAATGTGCAAGTAGGAACAGAAAATCAGTTTATTGTAGGATACTCTCTTCACCAAATTCCGACAGATACACGTTGTTTCATACCGCATTTGGAGAAATTAAAAGAAGCACTTGTTTGAGGGCAAAACTTCCAAAACAACAAAACCCACGGAGAAAATTTATTTTCTCCGTGGGTTTTAGTCATTTAAAAGAACCTTTGAGGCAGCTCCTTCTAAATTAAATATAGAACTTTATCGCTTATAGCTCTCCACGAATGGAAATTTCTAAGAGATAATGGATTGTTCATTCGATTATTTAGATGCTTTAATCCTAATTTGACTAAATTCTATTGGTATATAGTATTTATTATAAACCACAGGGTATTTGTCGCTGATATATACACTTTCTAAAATTAAATCAAATTCCTCCCCGTGGAAAATTTGGTATTTTAATGACGGAGTATTGGCGGAATTAGAACGTTTAATTTCAATGGTAGAGGAGTTAGCCAGTTCATATACTTTCTCCTCCAACATTTCCAATACTTGCTTCTCGTTATGTAAGTCAAGGTTCAATTTGGAAACGGCTTCTATTGGCATCATAGTAAAAGCAAAAGCTACTATCTTATCGTGATTTTTATACCAGCGTTCCAACGCAACCACTGCAGTCATCTGTTGATTTAATACTTGCATTGCATAGTCCGTTACTAGGTCAATTCGGAAATTAAGTTCGATATCATCTATTTTTTCCGTATAGCATTTATATAAGGGATTCCCCAGCTTCTCTAAGCCATCGCTACTTTCATTATGATGAAATCTTGTAATGAAATTTCCTTTTCCATGGATATTTTTAACCAATCCATCTTCTTGTAAAAGTGCCAAAGCATGTCTTAATGTCATTCTGCTCACACCAAATATTTTGGCCAATTCGGGTTCTGTTGGAAGTTGGCTGCCTAGAGGAAATGTTCCATCCATGATTAATTTATACAATTGGTCATACACAATGACGAATAGTGGTTTTTTTTGTTTATTGAGTTCATGAAGTTTATTGTTCATTTTCTTATACCCCTATAGTTTTTCAAATTCATGACGATAAATTCTATTTCTTCTCGTTTTATAGTAGTTTATTTTCTTTTTCTATTGTAGCTTACTTTTTCGCGTAAATTAATACGCTTTCAAAAATTCATTATAATTTGCACTAGGTGTATTTGTCACTCAAAATGAAGATGAACGATATTGCGGACCACATCTTCATTAATCAAGATTACGAATTTCAGTGGCTTGCGTTACATGAAGAAGAGGATGATGGGAAGGACTTCTGTTATGACCTTCGAAATCAAGCGGGTATTTTAGCAAACGGAACAGTTATCCCTTGTTGTTTAGATGGTGAGGATATTATCAATCCTGAAAATATTACCGATGCTTTATTTTCGGATATTACTGAAGGTACGGGAATAAAATGAATGAACTATTGTAATGCGAGGGGCAGTTTTATAGAAAGGGCCTTAAAATTATATATTTAGAAGATGGTTTCGGTATTGCAACGAAGCCATTTTTTTCTAGAGGATATAAGTTGTTTTTGATATATTAATAGTTGGGAAATACAAATAAGGGGTAGAGATGCAGAAATGGAATTATTTGATTATTATAAGCGGAAAGGGAAGTTTAAACTCTTTATCGGAGCCGGTATTTTTCTATTTGCGCTATGGTGTGTATATGGGACTTGGGGATTTGTGAATTGGGGACAGATTATCTTTATTGTCMTTGTTTCTTCTGTCTTTTTCGGAATTGGATTTTGGCAGGTAAGAAAAGGGAATTTGATACAAAAGAATACTGTTAAAAGTAATGTAACGTTTTGGGATGTTGATACGTTTGTCGTATTAGAATTACCTAAACGGAACAAGCAATTTGGTTTATATCATCCTGATGGGGAATATGTTGCTGGAACAAAGATCATTTCATCTAACATTCTTTTTTCAGTGATACCTTTTTTAAATAATAAAGATGTTTATGGATTAGAAACGAGTACCGGGGAAATTCTTGCATATTTTCATACTGAAGCGGACGGGTATGATTGGGTAATCTATGATTCGAATTATAACCAGATTGGTATGTTTAAGGAAAAGATGATACAAGGATTTACCATGATACGTGGTTCCTTGATGACTGATAAAGCCACAAAGTTGTCCGATGTAGAAGTCGAGTTTGATTTTATTCAAAGTACTCTCCGCACAACAGATGGACGTACATTAGCAATCGGTAAGCAAGGGTATATGCCTATAGAATGGAGCGAAAGGTTTATGGGATTAAATGTGCCTACTATTACATTAGGTTCCAATGCGTCTAAGAATGAAAAAATGCTAGGTCTAGGAGTGCTCCTCTATAGTTTATACACAATTGAGATTCGAAAAAATAGAGCGAGTGTTTAATAGGAAAAATAAAGTGAAACTTTAATCAGTGGGGGTTTTCTTCATCCCCCACTGATTATTAGTTGAACGAATCGGGCTGTTACTGTCCGTTAATGCGGGATAAACTAAAATGATTAGAGCAGAGTCCATGAAAGTGATTCTGTTCTTTTTATTTATGAACCCTTACAAAACTGTCACCTTTCTGTAAGGTTATCAGATAGTTTATTACCTTTTTTAATGTAATAATAAAGACATAAGAAATGTTAATCAAAATTATAAATTGCAGGAGAGTGTCAGTAATGATTGTAACAACAACGTCTGGAATTCAAGGGAAAGAAATTATTGAGTATGTTGATATTGTAAATGGTGAAGCAATTATGGGTGCCAATATCGTCCGCGATTTATTCGCTTCTGTGCGTGATGTTGTAGGTGGCCGTGCTGGTGCATATGAAAGTAAATTAAAAGAAGCTCGTGATATTGCAATGGAAGAAATGAAACAACTTGCGAAGCAAAAGGGAGCAAACGCAATTGTTGGCGTTGATATAGACTACGAGGTTGTTCGTGACGGAATGTTAATGGTTGCTGTAAGTGGTACTGCTGTACGTATATAAAATAAAAAAAGCATCTCATGAAATGATAGGATCATCCCCTTAGAGTAGACATACTCTAAGGGGATTTTTGTGGTTATCCCTTCTTACTAATCTAGACAGAATAACGTTTTTAACAATAATGGGTAGTAAATATTCTTAAGTTGATGGATGTGGCGGTACCTCTATATGGATCGTTTATATGGATTTTATTAAAAAAAGAGGTCCTTAAAAAATAAAAGGATCTCTTTTTTGGTTTAGGGGTATAACTAAATTGGTATATTCTCACATGTTGGAGTATATTATAAACTTCACTGTAAATTATAGTAGATTATATATATGTATTTTCATGTAATATTGCATATTTTAGATCTAAATAATCAGGAAATCATTTACATTGAAAGCGTTTTCTTTTATAATGATAATGGGTTGGATGGCACGAGTGGCTGTCATGGTATTTAGCGTAGGTGGGGCTAATACTATAAATAAAATATTATCTTTTTACCATTATTATTTTTTACATATACTGTTTTTTTACTTTAAATAATATTTATTACATGAAAGAAGAATCTCTTCATAGGATCTGAAGAGATTCTTTTGATTTTCTAGATATATTGTTGTTGATATGGTTTCATTTTAACAACAAGTAAACAATGGAGAAGTAAGGGAATGCAGTATAGATTCAATATACAAGCATTCCCTTGTTATATAGATGATTTTACTTTTTGTTGATGAAAGTATCAAACAAGTAAAAAAGCTAATCTAAAAAGTCGGTTCCTTAGTGTGCAAATTTCCGAAATATGGGTTTTATGATTTGAGTACTAATTGGGATTTTTTATATTGAGATTTCCTTAACGTTGTAAATCCGCATTTTCCTGACGTTACCCGTTTATAAAATAAACATGATCTAAACGGATGACCTATCTATGTGAAATGGCGTGAAATGACTCGGTACAAGCGTTGTCATACGGACACAATATTGTAAGGTTTTAACTAAGTTGTGTCCATATGACTATATTAACTTTAAGGCATGTTAATAAGGGATACGGTTTTACCATTCGTTAAAACTCATAACAGTATAAAAATACATTAAGGTTTGCTTTTATGGAATCAAGATAAATTTCTTTTTCATTGATACGCTCAAAGTGTTGACTGTCATAAAATCCATAGTTACATCTGTTATCTGTATATAAATATAAAGACTTTACATTCATACAGTTCATATAATCATACAAATGATTCATTAGCGCCTTACCAACTCCAAGGCCTCTTGATTCCCCTGATACAATAAATAACTGTATACACCCTTGAAAATCATCTTCTTTTTCTTGGATAAGCTCTTTATATGCATCTTGAACCTTTGCGAATTCTTTCATGAATTTTTTATTTTCCTTATTAGCCATGAATACTTTAAGCATACTATAGGTAAGACTTAGAGTATTATGAGCTTTCTTTAAACGATTTTTATCTTTTTTGGAATCGCCCAAAATAACGCCGATAATCTTATTGTCTTTTTCTGCTACTTTGTTAAATGAACTTCCTAAAATACAACTTTGCAAGTACATGTTTAATACTGAATCTAAAAATTTTTTATCCTCGATAAATTCATTGAAACCAAATGCTTCACCAATTAAAATTTTAACAGCTTCATAATCTTCTTTAACTAGGTTTCTATATATTACTTGGTACATGTTTATAAACTCCTCTTTATATATAAACTCCAATTAAAAAAACGACATAAAGACCTTTCTTTTTAGGTGGGCGAGAGCATCTGGCCATGCATAGAAGCGGTCAGGGCCTATTTTTGCCACATGCGAAGTAAAAGCAGAAATAGCAAGCGAGCGTAGGTTACTTTTTATTCTGTG
Source organism: Bacillus sp. 05T22 (assembly GCF_056396765.1). Classification (NCBI taxonomy): domain Bacteria; kingdom Bacillati; phylum Bacillota; class Bacilli; order Caryophanales; family Bacillaceae; genus Bacillus; species Bacillus sp. 05T22. The sequence goes on along the minus strand of NZ_JBFTMC010000027.1, from coordinate 23,869 downwards.
TAGCAGGGATTTAGATGTCGAGAAATTAAAATGGATTTATATAGTATTTTCTTGTAAATATCTTATTATGATAATAAAGTCTCCTCTAAGGGTAGAGTCAACGGTGGTATAAGAAAAAATATAAAGGAAGTGATTATAGTGAAAAATTTATTTTCGATTGGGGAAGTTGCTAAAATAAAGGACATTACAATAAAAGCGTTACGATATTATCACAAAATGGGGATACTTATTCCAAGATATATTGATGAAACAACAGGTTATAGATATTATTCTATAGATCAATTTATTCATATAGATATCATAAAAAGCTGTCGAGAGTTAGGGACTAGTATCGTAGAACTTCAAGAGATTTTTAAGGGCTGTGATACGGATCAATTACTACAATTTTTACAATTAAAAAGAGAAGAAGCAGAAGAAAACATAAAGAAAATGCAAGAAATCATCAAAACCATTGATAGCTTACATATGAAGGTAGAGACTTCTAAAGATATAGTCAATAATGATGAGATATCTACTCAGTTCTTTGCAGAGCGGTATGTCATTGTAGCGCCATGTAAAGAAGTAGGAAGTTTACAGGAGTTACTTTCCTATTCAGATTTAGAGAAAATCATTCAAGAGAAGGAAGGAAAAATGTCAATGGAAAGAGGAATCTTCTATAACGTTAATACAGAGTGGAATGTAGAACCAAAGTATGTTTTTAGTAGATTGCAAGGGGATTCTAATATAGAAGCAGAAGAAAATATAAAAATATTACCAAAGGGAAAATATGTAACGTTATCCTATAGTAAAGAGAATGAAGAGGAACGTCGAAATAAGATCATTAACTATGTAAAAGAAAATAAGTTAAACGTTAACAGTTTCATTGAAGTGGAGTTACTTAATGATTTCTTTAATACAGAATCCTATAGTTGTCAAATTCAGATGTTTATACAGAACTAAGGTAAACACTGCTACATCACTATCCAAGTCATGTGGCGAAGCATCGGAACGGGTACCTAATTTCTTTAAGTACCAACCTTTGCTAACGAAATGCATATCATCGGTTTCTTTTTTTTATCAAAGGTTGTTGGTTTTATAACTGAAAACATCAACAAGAACATATGTTTGTTTATTGTGAGTTTAATGTTATAATTATATTAAATTAATTTAGAAAAGAGGGATTAAATTGAGTGAGGTAAAAAACATAATTAGCAATTTTAGTCATGATTCATCTTGGTTAAGCACTTTAGAAGAAATTGATGATACATTATGGTCTAAACCAATAGCCGAAGGTAAGTGGTCTGTAAGTGAGATAATAGCCCATATTATGAATTGGGATAATCATCTATTAAAGGAAGTCCTCCCATCTGTACAAAATGAAAAGGGAATGGAGTTTCCAAATTTTGATACACATAATAAAAAGGCATCAGACTATGCAAAATCAGGAATATCACAGTCAAAACTTCTTGAAGAAGCAAAAAATACAAGGGAACTACTTATAAAAGAACTTAACGAATTTCCAATCGAAAAGTTAAGCAAGTCATTAACTGCAAATGGTGTAACTCATTGTCCACATACTGGAGCACCTTACTCACTTATATATATTGTTAAGGAATTTACAGACCACGATAACCACCACAAAGGACAAATTATACATTTCTTAAGGGAAAACAATTTGGACTAATTCAAGTTGTTTCTTTGTCTTTCTCACCACGTTTTTTGTCTTTTCTATGAGCGATTTCACGATGACCTTTTAAAGATTATCGAAAGAAAGCTTCGTCGCTCACTATGATGCCTTGTAATTGATTAAAACCAAGACTTCCTAATGCGTTCAAGATTTTGTGTCTCCAATATATACGAAAACAGCCTTTATGAAAAATAAAAAAGAAGCAACGCAAAAACAAACGTTGCTTCTTTCTTGTATTAGTATTAAGCCGACTCTTTCTTCATTCTCTCAAGCAAACTAGCCAACACATGCGTACGATAGGATTCTAGTTTTTTACCTTCATAAGTACGGATACCTAATTTTTTTAGTTCTTTTACATACCAACCTTTGCTACCGAAATACATAGAATCGCTCCCCTTCAAATTTGTTTTTTTATGTGTTCTGATTGTTACTTGGAGGTACGGGAAATAGATGAAGGAAATGAATTTCGTTTGAAAATGGTTAACTTTGGTGCAAAAGACATATATACTAAGGGTAGTATATAACGAGGTGGGCACGACGTGATTATAGAGAAGCACGAAATTCAAATTGACCAAATTACGAGCGGAAAGGTGAATATATTTACTTTCTACCGAAATAGAAAGCAAATTGACGATCCGTTTTTACGATTGCAAGAGCCATCGCTTACAGCTAACTACTATTTCCATTTTCATTTGGATGCAGAGAGCCTGAGTCTTCTGCAGGAAGAGTTTCCTAGCGTATATCCGTACGACGGGAATGGAACCATTCACGACTGGACGGAAAAGATGAAAGATGAATTGCAGCGCCAAATTCAAACTGGAAAGTGGAACAGACGCGTGCGTATTGGTAACCGGATTCTAGATGTGGTATTTACGTGGTGTGATGAAGATATAGAATGAAAAAGAAGCGGATGACGCTTCTTTTTTTAGCGCTGGAATAAAACGAGTTTTCCCGCTGAAGATGTGCAGCGATGTGTGTGCTTATGCAATCCCTTTTCTTGTAAAATGGATGCTCCTTTTGATTTCGCTTCTGCTTCTGTTGCCGCCTCGAATGATTCGTCTAGCATTTTTGAACCATCTTTTTCAAAGACTGTTAGAACGTATACTCCCATGAAAATTCCCTCCAAAAATTAAAATCAGAATCTTATAACTATTTTGTCATAAATCGCTAGAATATGCAAAGAAATATATGACATAGCGTGGTAAAATAGAGTGAAACTTTTATCGGATAAAGAAAGGATCGTTTATTTGTGAAACAAGTAAAGTTTATACATGCGGCAGATTTGCATTTGGATAGTCCGTTTAAAGGGATGGAAATGAATGTGCCGTCATCTGTTTGGGAGAGAATGAAGCAAAGTACGTTTCAGTCGTTTGAGCGTATTATCGATAAAGCAATTCAAGAGCGCGTTGATTTTGTATTACTAGCAGGAGATTTATATGATGCGGAAACGAGAAGTCTTAGGGCGCAAGTGTTTGTGAGGGAGCAGATGAAGCGCCTTTCGCAGTATGAGATTCCGGTTTATATCATTCATGGTAACCACGATCATTTAGGGGGAAGCTGGGCAGCAATTGAGTTTCCTGAAAATGTTCATGTGTTTGCAGAGCCATATGTAGAAGAAAAGCCGTTTTATAAAGATGGTGAACTGCTTGCATCTATTTATGGGTTTAGTTATTTGCAGCAGGCTGTAACGGATAATATGACGGCGCAGTATGCAAAAATGAGCGATGCGCCTTTTCATATTGGCATGCTTCACGGGAGTGTGGAAGGCGATGCGGAACATAATCGCTATGCGCCGTTTCAAATTCGTGAGTTAAAAGAAAAGGGATTTGATTACTGGGCTCTTGGGCATATACATAAGCGAGAGATTTTAGCAGAGGAGCCGTATATCATTTATCCAGGCAATATACAAGGACGCCACCGGAAGGAAACAGGAGAGAAGGGGGCGTATCTTGTTGAGATAACAGAGCAGGGAACGGTGTGTTCATTTTTCGGTGCGGCGGATGTAGTTTGGGGAGAGACGGAAATTAGCATTGATGAATTGCAAACGGTTGATGACCTTATGATAGCTTGTACGGAAGTGATGAATGAATGGCGTCAGGAAGAGGAAGGAACTCTTTTGACAGTTGTATTCATCGGACAAGGACCATTATCTCCTTATTTGCGTGATGAAAAACGAGTGGAAGAGATTTTTCATATTTTAGCAGCGGGAGAAGAACGAAGAGATTTTGTGTATGTGATGAAGTGGAAGAATGAAACGGTTTCATTTGCAGAAATCCAGCGATTAAAAAAGGAGAATCATTTTGTTGGTAGTGTATTGCAAGAATTGGAATCATTTACGAATATGGATGCGGTGCTCAGGACGATTTGGACATCTCCTGTTGCGCGTAACGTGATTGAATCCTTTTCAGATGAGGAAAAAGCAGAGATTCAAAAGGAAGCGAAAAATATTATATTAGAGCAACTATTCCAGCAAGAGAGGGATAAAAAATGAAAATTGAAAAACTCCATATTTATGGTTATGGAAAATTAGAAAATGTGGAAATGGATCTTTCATTGCTGACGGTGTTGTACGGTGAAAATGAAGCAGGAAAATCAACGATTCGTTCGTTTATGAAGAGTATTTTGTTTGGGTTCCCAATAAGGGGACAAAGGCGTTATGAGCCGAAAGAAGGCGGAAAGTACGGCGGTAGGGTGACTGTTATGACGGAGCAGTATGGGAGACTCAAAATCGAGCGCTTGCCGAAAACGGCTGCCGGGGAAGTAACGGTTTACTTTGAAGATGGAAAAACAGCTGGAGAAGAAGTGTTACAGACTGTGCTGAGCGGGATGAATGAGAGCCTGTTTGATTCTATCTTTTCGTTTGATATGCACGGTCTTCAAAATATTCATCATATTGGAGAAGCTGAAATCGGAAATTATTTATTTTCGGCGAGTGCAGTTGGGAGCGATGCTCTGCTGCAGTTAGATAAAAAGTTAGAAAAAGAAATGGAGCAGCGTTTTAAGCCAAATGGTCGTAAGCCTGAGATCAATACGTCACTTCAAGAAATAAAGAAGCTCCAAGAAAAGCTTGGGGCGTGGCAAGGGAAGATTGGTACGTATGAAAAGTTAATGGGGCAGTTAAAAGAAAATGAAGGGCGTCTTGCTCATATTCGGAATGAAAAAGAGATGGCAGAAAAGCGTAAGCAAGACTATGAAGTATTGGCTGCATTGCAACCTCTTGTGATTGAAAAACATGCATATGAAAAAGCGCTAGAAGAACAGAAGAATCCGTTTCCTGTTCGAGGAGTAGAACGTTATGAAATGATAAAAGTAAAACTCGAGCCGCTCGGGGTGCAATTGGATTCCATCCAAAAAAGGATGGAAATGGTGCAAACGGAAGTGGATGGGGTAGAAGTACAAGAAGAGCTCTTGCAAAAGGATAGCTATGTAGAAGAACTTCGTATGCAGCATATGTCATATGAAAATGCACGTCAAGAAATGCGCGATATTACAGTAAGTATTGGAAATATGAAAGAAGAGATAGAAGAGCTTGAGCAGCAAATTGGTGCTACTTTTGAGAAAGAAAGTGTGCTTTCATTTGATACAAGCCTTGCAGCGAAAGAAATGATAACGCAAACTGTGCAAAAGGCAAGAGAATTAGATAATCGGAAAGAGCAGCTTGATGAGCGCTTTAAAGTGGCCCAGGAGCAATTAGAAGAACAGGAAGAGAATGTAGGGCACATTCGAAAGCAGATGTTAGCGGATGAAGAGCGACAAAAACTTGTAGAAAAGGAAAAATCGTTTCACGGTGCAGGTTTTATAGGTACTAGCAGTAAGTATGAAGAAAGAATGAAAAATGCGCAGGAAAAGAAAAAGCGTTGGCAGAAAGTTTGTTTCCTTTTGTTAGCTATTAATACAGTGATTTTGCTGACAAGTGTATTTTTAGATAACCGTGCGCTGTTATTTACGAGTGTTATCGTCTTTGTCCTAATTGTACTTGCACTTGTTTTGTATAAAGATACTTCTTCCGATGGTTTACAAGAAGAACTGCTCTCGCTGCAGCAAAGTGCAGGCGGAAGGCAAAATGAAGAGGCGCTATCCATTCGTTATCAATTAGAAAAAGATGAAGAAATCCGTAAATTATTTGAGCGAGAGTCTTATAAATTACAACAAATTGAAAGAACCTATGATAAAGGTGTTTCTGCATATGAAGAATGGGAGCGAGATACGTTTCATGTGGGAGAGCAAGTGGATACATATAATGCGCGTTATTCTTTCCCGACTTTTTATACATATGCACATGTATTGCCGGCATTTGAACGCATTGAAAAGATGCAGCAGTTATATCGTGAGGTAGGAAAGCTGGCGGAGCGAAAAGGAATATTATATGAAATGATTTCGCAGTTTGAACATAGACTAGAAAACGTTATGGAAAATACAGATTTTGATCATCTTCATATGATCAGTAATCGTATTCAAAAGGAAAAAGAAAAGAAACAAAAGAGGGAGCAGCTTTTAGGGAAGCTAGCTGATTGGAAAGAAGAACAAGCACTATTACAGCATCAAGTAGAGCAACTTACATTAGAAAGAGATGCGCTATGGAACGTGGCAGCAGCTACTGATGAAGAAACGTTTTTAGAAGCGGGCAAGCGAGCAGAAAAGCGTGAAGATGCAGAGAAGCAAGTAGAGCGGCTATCACCTCAGATTGACATGTTAGAAAAACGTTTAAAGAGCTTATCATTAGCGGAACACTATCAAGTGGAAGGGTATGAAGGAAAACTGAAGCAAGAAGCGCTTCATATACAAAAATTCCTTTCGCAAGAGAAGGAACTGACCGAGCGCATTGCGGAGCACCGTGTGGAAATTGCGAACTTAGAAGAAGGTAGTACGTACGGTGATTTACTCCATGAATGGGAAATGAAAAAGTCTCAAGTACGTGAGCAAGTGAAGAAGTGGGCGGCGTATGCAGCGGCAAAAACAGTATTAACAAAAACGAAGCAATACTATCATGAAGTGCAGCTGCCGCGCATTTTACAAAAGGCCGAGGAGTATTTTGTATATTTAACAGGTGGTCAGTATAGTAAGATTTTTTCACCATCAGAAACAGAGCCGTTTATTGTAGAACGGAGTGATGGTATTCGTTTTTATAGTCATGAACTCAGTCAAGCGACAGCGGAACAGCTCTATTTATCATTGCGCTTTGCGTTAGCGCGGACGTTTGAGCATGATTATCCATTTATTATTGATGACAGCTTTGTGCATTTTGATGCACTACGAACAAAACGAACAACCCAGTTAATAAAAGAAATTGCGAAGGATAGACAAGTGATTTTCTTTACATGTCATGCCCATCTATTATCATTCTTTGCGGAAAAACAGATTATAAAATTAACACATGAGCGTAAAGAAAATAAGGTGTAATGTGCTATACTAAAAGTACTTAAGTTGGTGGAGGAATCAGAATGAAAAAGAAAATTGCAGAATATGAAGTTGGTGAACAAGTCGATATCTTCTTGTTAATTAAGACAGCGACAAAAGGTATCGCGAGTAATGGAAAGCCATTTTTAACAGTAATCTTACAAGACCAAACTGGAGATATTGAAGCGAAGCTATGGGATGTATCACCAGAAGTTGAGAAACAATATGTAGCAGAAACGATTGTTAAGGTAGCTGGAGATATTCAAAACTATAAAGGGCGCATTCAACTTCGTGTGAAGCAAATTCGCGTTGCAAATGCGAATGAAGTAACAGATATATCAGACTTTGTTGAAAAAGCACCAGTGAAAAAAGAAGATATGGTAGAAAAGATTACACAGTACATATTTGAAATGAGAAACTCAAACATTCAGCGTCTCACAAGACACTTATTAAATAAGCATCAAAGTGAATTTTTAGACTATCCAGCAGCAACGAAAAATCACCATGAGTTTGTATCAGGGCTTGCCTATCATGTTGTATCGATGCTTGATTTAGCGAAAGCCATTGCTACGCTATATCCATCTTTAGATAAAGATTTACTGTATGCAGGTGTTATTTTACATGACCTTGGTAAAGTAATTGAATTGTCTGGTCCAATTTCAACAACGTATACATTGGAAGGAAACCTACTAGGTCACATCTCCATCATGGTAAACGAAATTGGAAAAGCAGCCGATGAACTGAAAATTGAAGGAGAAGAAGTATTAATTCTTCAGCACATCGTTTTATCTCATCACGGCAAAGCTGAATGGGGTAGCCCAAAACCGCCATTAGTAAAAGAAGCGGAAATTCTGCATTACATCGATAATTTAGATGCGAAGATGAACATGATGGACCGTGCGCTTGGACGCACGAAACCAGGTGAATACACAGAACGTGTCTTTGCGCTTGATAATCGTTCGTTTTATAAGCCTACTTTTCATAACTAAATAATACTTATGAGGCAAGTGATTTTAGCGTATAGCTGGGGTTGCTTGCCCTTTTTATTTTTAAAAGTGGCATCGCCATCAAGCTAAGATTTTGAAGTACCCCCTAAACGAAAATTTGGTATCTGTTATAGCAATGAAGTTCATTTTTATCGTTTCGGCTACTACCAATAAGTAGGGTTATGTTAACTAAGTTTGTATATGAGATATAAAAAAACATTTACAATATATATCCAATAATGTTATTGTATATGAAATTAAATGCAATGAAGAGAAGAGTAAATAAAGTGAATTCTATACAGAGAACCCTGGTAGCTGAAAAAGGGTTAGAATTTCTTTATTGAAGCAAGGCTCAGAGCAGCACATTGGAACCCGCTATAGGGGGATAGTGTGACGGGCGCTCCCGTTATAGAGCTAGGGTATAAGTATTTTTGTTGTACCTGATAAGGTTAATATGGTGACATATTAATAAACTGGGGTGGTACCGCGATCTAAAATCTCGTCCTCAAGACACTTAAGTCTTGGGGGTGGGATTTTTTTATTTTGTTTTAAGTGTTGCATTCTATCTGATTATATTTTAGGAGGAATTCAATTGAGTTTTAAAAAAACATTGGAAACTTGGCGGTATCCATCTATCTTATTGTTTAGCATTGGTGTTTCAAGTGTTGGAAGTTGGGTTTACTTTATCGCTCTAAACCTTATCGTCCTTAACATAACAGAGTCGGCTATTGCTGTCTCTGGTTTATATATTATTAGGGCTTTATCAACGTTGTTTACTAATATTTGGTCAGGAAGTCTTGTAGATCGTTTAAATAAAAAATATCTCATGATAGCACTAGATGTCTTTCAGACTGTTCTAATTGCATTATTACCTTTCTTCTCTTCTTTAGGGCTTATATATACTATGGTCTTTCTAATTACAATAGCGAGTTCTATGTACCACTCAACATCGGTAACTTATATCACGAAGTTAATACCAACAGGGCAAAGAAAACGTTTCAATTCTTTGCGTAGCCTACTTGATTCCGGAGCTTTTTTGACTGGACCAGCAATAGCAGGAATGATGTTTACAATTGGTACACCTAATATGGCTATTTATATCAATGCTGTAGCTTTATTTTTATCTGCATTAATTACAGTAGGAATGCCTAATGTAGAATCCGCTGCACAATTAGAAAAAACATCAGATACAACAAAATTATCTCTTAAGCTATTAATAGATGATTGGAAGCTTGTTATTGGATTTAGTCGTAAGTATCTATATATCATGATGATTTATCTTTTGTTTAGTGCGATGATAGTCATGATGACAGCTACAGATTCGCTGGAAGCTGCTTTTGCAACTAGGATACTTTCCTTATCTGAAGGTGAATATGGAGTCTTAGTCAGCATTGCTGGAGCAGGAGTATTAGCAGGTTCTTTATCCAATGCAATAATTATTGAAAAAATACCTACCTCATGGCTTATTGGTATGGGTTCCTTAATAACTGCAGTAGGTTATGTGGTTTTTACATCCTCTAATACCTTTTTTATAGCATCTATAGGAGCTTTTGTTTTGTCATTTGCTACTGCCTTTTCTAATACTGGTTTTTACACATTTTATCAAAACAATATACCTGTTGATGTGATGGGGAGAGTTGTAAGTATTTACGGGTTTATTGAGGCTTTTTTAATTATTACCGTTACTGCAATCTTTGGTATTTCTTCCGAGCTTATATCTATACGATTTGTTGTAGTTTCAGGAGCATTTATAATGTTTTTGGTATCTATTACACTATTTATTTGCAGTGTTCAACCATCAAAAGCGAAATTCTATTCTGATTCACCTGAGCTTAAAGATTCATTTCAATAAAACGATTACATTTTAATTTATACTAAATGTACAGGTAATACTCCCTAATTAACCCAGCTTGTCTGGTTACCCCGTTAAATACTATAAAAAAAGAACTTGTATCGTATACAAGTTCTTTTTTTCGCTTATTTGAATAATATGTCCTTACTATATTGCTTTCCAGCAAGTAAGTCATATTGAATAAGTTTATATTGCTCTAACATTTCTTTTTGTTTATGCGTTAAATCTTTTATTTCTTCTCCATTTTTATCGACCTTTAAATCATCTTTAAGCACTGGTATTTCTTTGTGTAGTTCCGATAAAAACTGATAGAATGGTGATTTATTTAATCCAGCATAATCAAGAACAAGATTTGAAAAATAAATCGGACTTACTAAGCCTAAGTTATCATTTGGCAAATCAAAGTTTGCATACATTAGTAATGGCGTTTCTGACATAGTTAATTTTTCACTTAAAGTTTCTTCATTTTCTATATATCCAGCCTCTTTATAAATAGCCTTATTCGTTCCTAACACTGGCAAGTGGTCCCCAAAGAAGACTAATAAAGTAGGTCTTTCTAACCCATTAAGCTGTTCTATTAAATATTGTAGAGCTTCATCGGAACGCCTTACACCTTCCGTATAGATTTCTAATTCTGCTTTTGATTCTTCATTTGTTAATCCACTAACTTCTATTTTATTTTCTTCAAACCGCTCTGGATTATATGGAAAATGATTTTGCATCGTCACCGCATGAATAAATGTAGGCTGTTTTCTCTTATTCAATTCATCTATTATTTCTTTACTCATAGATAAATCACTAATATTGTCTCCAGCTAATTCTTTATTTTTCATCGTATCTTCTGCATTAAAGTTATCAAATCCAAATGTATTATATACATCGTCCCGTTTATAAAACGCTCGATTAAAAGCATGAATTGCACTCGCATAGTACCCTTGCTTTTTCAATTCACTTGCGATGGATGGAATTTCTTTCTGACCTGTAGCAGCTTGTTGATATGGTATAGAACCAGGCATTAACAAACTCATTGAATAACTCGTTAACGCTTCAAATTCTGTATTCGCTGTATTTCCCCCAAATGTAGGAGCTATTGTTTGTCCACCTGGAAAACTCTCAATATAATGATGTAAATTCGCCACCGGATCTTCACTAAATGAAAGGTTCGTTAGTTTTGTAGGATCCCAAAAAGCCTCGCTCATAAGAAATATAATATTCGGTTTCTCTGCTTTTTTTTGTTCTCCCACATTATCGCCATATTGTTTCTTTATATTCTCTGCAATTTGAAGCATATTTTCTTTTGAATATTCTTCTGGTTCCTGGATGACCGTTGTATCTAAGTTACTTAAAAACCCCAAAACCAAACCATTTTGACCATAGTTCATATTTTGATTCCACAAAGGGAAGTATATCCCCCCATTTGCAAATAACTTATTCACAAATGTATTAGGGTAATTACTAAACGAATATACCATAAACACGGATGCACATATTAAAACAATCCTCATACTAATATGGATTTTTATAGAGTTAATGTGTTTTCGAATATAAAAAACTACAAATATAAATAAAGCTATACTAATGATTACTATCAATATATTTTTCAAACTAAAATAATCCATAACCATCGGTATAACGGACTGCATATGCCCGATTTGTGTAAAGTCAGACGGATAAAGCGGCTCTCCTCTGAACATAATTTTGAAATAATTAACAATCGCTAAAATAATTAAAGAACAACTAGTTAATATTACACTTGGTAAAATTTTACCAAATAAATTATAAACTAAAATATACACCATATAAATGAATACCAAGCTGAATAGGTACTGTGCATACTGCAAATAAATCCAATTATTCACAAGTGAATAATTCATATTTTCTTGTATGAATATATAAAGCCAAGCTATTAAATGAGCTATTACAAACAATAAAATATGAATTCTTATAGATGGTCTAAGTCTATTGGTTATCCCTTTATTCAAATAAACAATAAAAAATAGTATACTCCATAAAATTATAGTAACTATACTTAATGTGATTCCCTCATTAAAAAATAGCTTAGTCTTCTCTAATTCGAAATAGCCTAGCGTGATAAAAAACAACATTTCTAAAAAAATGGTCCACATTCCGCTAATAATGAAAGAAAGTAATGGGTTCCTTCTTGCTTGCTGAACAGAAAAATTAAAACGCAATTCATTTCTTCTTTGTTTCTGAGCTACAAAATCCAAATGCAATTTATTCCCTCTTTTCGTTTCTTTGTTTCACCTCGCATCAGTAAAAACATTATACTCTCAATCTTCATATCTATTTTTATTATACATATATAACCTTAAATATTCCTTAAAAAACAACACTTTTTCGTATTTTTTATAACCTGATAGAATCGAAAAAGTGCAAGCATACTGTATATACAAACTATATCGAGGGTGTTGCAAAACTAAAATAAATATGCAATGTTATGAACCGAAAAAACTAGCTGAACATGCAACAAAAAAAGCCTCTCAAATAAACCGAGAGACCCTTTAAAATAAAAATCACTTTTGACACAAAACAATGATTTTATATGGTGTAGTTTGAGCTGGTATACTCATTGTTGTAAGACCATAAATAACTATTAAATTTCGATTCGCAAGATTCCCTGTAAAAAATTGGCCATTTGTTAATAAAATTTGAGTAGAAGGAGAAATATTTAATTTTAATTTTCCATCACTACTCTCTAACTGTTCATTAAAATTATCTACTTTTACATTTTGAGAGGGTATATATTTCGCTATAACAATTGCTTGAAATTGTGGTGGGAAAATGAGAGGAACAGGGACGTTAGCATCGTAAAATCCAGTTACTTTATCTCCTACTACTACCGCTGCGTAGTCAATAAAATAAGTATTTGGTTTCACTACAAAATTTACTAGAGTCCCATAACCATTATCTACGGATATTAATTTATTACATCCTATTTCTTCATTTGATCCTGTTACAAAATCGTTAATCATAGTGATTGTACCATCAAATGATTGAAAGTTTTTCATTCTAATACCTCTTTTGTTTATATAGTTAAACTTTTATCGTTACTCTATAATTTTTAAAAACATGTAAATGAAATAATCCTTCTCGTATCAATTCCAAAAATAACCCAAAACCTACCGTTCCATCTAAAACCAGCAACAGACCTYGGTCCTACAAAAATYGGAWAATACCAAAAYTGTTCACCATTACTAAGCCATATATAGGTATTTCGAAATAAACAGAATGAAATTGCTCCTGGATCAACAGCAAATGGTGAAGCAGTTGATTGTTGAGGAATAAATGATGGAGGAGGAGATGTTGGAGCTTGTGAACTTTGCTGTCCTGGTGCACCCGGAAAACCTGGTGTCCCTGGGGAACCTGGTGCACCCGGAAAACTTGGCATTCCCGGAAAACCTGGTGCACTCGGAAAACTTGGCATTCCCGGTATACTTGGAATCTGAGGAACAGGGAATTGACGATCGAAGTATTGATTATAATTTATATAAGGAAAATATATTGACCCATTATACATTTAAAAACCACCTCTTTACTTTTAAAATTTCCTAAAGTATTAATATGTAATATTTTCCGTATAGGAAGCTTATTCACTTCCTATACGGAAAATATTTTTAATAAGGCGGATATCAAACATAAAAGTATTACCCTTTGTTTTTGGATGTGAGCGCAGTGGCTGAAGTGAATCGAAGCGGGGGGCTAGCCCCTTCTAGTGTCATAAACATATAGAGTAAAAGGTATTTTATGAAAAGCCTCTTTGGTTATAGAAGAGAGTAAATTAAACAAAAAAGTAGGGAAAACCCAGTTATATCAATGGTTTTGGGGATTTTAGATGCTTAACTTTTTAATTAATTTGTTTTTTAGTGATGTCGGGGTTTTTGAGCCTACTATTGCAAAGTTAATGAGAAAGCTACAAGCAAACAACTTCATCAAGAAAAAGCAAAATGGCGTTTATATCGTAAATCTTAACATTATGATGAAAGGGAACGATACAAAACGACAAATATTATTAAGTTATTACGAAGAAGATAAACCTTTAAATTCCATTGAGGTTTTAAGAGAAAAACAAAAAGCTATTCCAAAACAAAAAATAGCCAAGAATGAATCAAAAAATTGGAGATGAAAGATAATGATTGAGAGCATTGAATTAAATATTTACCTAGATAATGACACAGTATCATTTAGTGTATCCCCTGTACAAACAGAGGTTATATTTAAAGCATTAGGATTGCAATTTGATCCAAACACACAAACAGTAAGTGCATTTAGTAGCAACAGTTTACAAAAGCATATTCTTCCTAAAGTAAATTTTTCACCCCAATAAAAAGCATTACACCAATCGGTATAATGCTTTTTATTTATGAGGTAGGTTTTAATTGTGTCTTTCGAGTTGAATATTCTAACAATTATTTCTCAATCAACTTAAAAGAGGGATTCTGTATACAATTTGTGGAATTGTGTTAACATTCAGTTTATTGTAGATGAAAATGAAGGGGATGAATTGTTGTGAGCACACATGTAGTAACGAAAGAACAAATGAAACATTCACTAGACACTTGGTATCAAGTAATGTTGCAACAACAAGTGGAAAAAGCGACACGATGTAAAGAAGAAATTGATAATAACCTGAATCAGGTAGAAGCAAATCAGGATGTATTATTGTATTATGCATTATTAAATTTCAGATACAATGTCCTGACTGGGTTGCGGTTAAAGAAGATAGTTTTGATAGAGTAGAATCTTTTGAAATTCCGAMAGAAGGGCTTCTAGCATATTATTATCATTTTTTTAAAGGCTTTCATTTGAGACTTATCACAAACTATACAGAAGCAAAAGAGCAGTTTGATCAAGCTGAAAAACTATTACAATACATTACAAATCCATTCGAAAAGGCTGAATTTAACTATAGGTTAGGAGAATTTTATTATCACTCATACCAACAAGTAAAAGCAATTGATTTCATTCAAAAAGCAAAAGAGGAATTTTCTAAGCAATCAGGATATGAAATCAATCTTGCATTATGTGAAAATATATACGGACTATGTTGTATTGATTTAAAACAATTTGAGTTAGCTGAAGAAACATTGAACGCTACATTAGATGTATTCCAAAAAACAAATCATGAAAAATATATCCTCATGGTACGCAATAACTTAGGTTTACTGTATGCAAATCAAAATGTATCCGAATCCGCAATTCGTCACTTATCAGAAGTAACAAAGAAATCTCCAAATCATTTCCGAGCATTGTATTTAGAAGCTGATGAAAATTTGAAATTAAATCGTTCAGATATTGCTGAATCATTAATAGAAAAAGGATTGCATATTTGTAATCAATTTAAAAATCAGGAGTATCAATATCGTTTTATGATTTTAAAAGAAATGAATACTAATATAAATGCATTCGAAAAGGCTGTTTTAAAAGGAATTATGTACTTTGAAAAAGAAGAATTATTTGATTGTATTGAAGAGTATGCAGAGCGTTTAGCTGATAAATTCTACAATGAAAACAATCATGAAAAAGCAAGCAAATATTATCACATGAGTAAAGAAGCAAGAAAAAAACAAATAAAAAAAGGAGCGTTAAAATGATGAAAAAAATTATCTTAACAGCAGTAGGTTTTGCATTTACGTTATCTATTACAGCTGGATTTAGTGATTTTAACAATGTGGCTTTAAACAAAGGGGACACGGGAGGAGCACCTTCTAATAGCCACGCAGATTTTTCAGCACCAAAAGAAATTTAAGTAAATTTACAGCAAAAACAGAAGAACGTTTTCCTGAACTAACTAACAGGACGTTCTTCTTTTATTTTTTTCTTTATTCTTCATTTCTATAAGTATATAAAAATTTTGAAAAATGATTGACCTACTTTTTATTTGTAACTATAATGATTACAAGAGGGTTGAACAGTACGAAAATAATCAAATACAAGAAATATCCMAATGCTTACTTAGAGGGAAAGTATATTTTTTTAACACAGTTGTAACTAAAATGGTTACAACTGTGTCGGCTATAAAATAATGACAAAAAGTGAAAGCTTATTGTAAGTGTATTTGTTCATAGTTACAGTAACAGAAAGGAGACAATTAACTTGAAACAATTAAAGTTCTATATAATTAGTGGTCTTTCACTTGTATTATTAATGGTTTGTAATATCGTTGAGAAACCGACAGCGAAAGTAGAAGAAGTAAAAAATACTGTTGCAACAAAATTAAACACAAAAGAAAAAATGGCAGAAATAGATGGACAAACGATATATTTTAAACAAATTGGTGAAGGGAAACCACCGCTGCTCATGCTTCATGGGTTTGGGGGTTCTTCTGATGGATTTGGTGATATTTATCCAGAATTAGCGAAAGATCATACGATTATTGCAGTGGATATTTTAGGGTTTGGACGTTCTTCTAAGCCGATGGATTTCCAGTATTCATTTCCTGCACAAGCAAATTTATATTATAAGTTAATGAAAAAACTAGGCTATGATAAGTTTGCGCTGCTCGGTCATTCCATGGGGGGAGAGATTTCTCTTAATTTAACGTACTTATATCCTGAGGCGATTACGCACCTTATTTTAGCGGACTCGACAGGGATAGAATCTTTCCAGCAAAAAGAAGGTTTCCAAAAGCCAAAGTTATCAGTTGATGTAAATACGGTATCTACCATTACGGATTATGATAAAAATGAAGTGAAAAATAGACGGGATGATAAAGAACATTATAGTGAACTGACGAAAATGAGGGAGCGCCGCATTGCGATGGATGCAGATGAGATTAAGGTGCCGACGTTAATTATTTGGGGTAGAAATGATAAAAGCGTTCCGTGGAAAAATGGTGAAACGTATCATCAACTATTTAAAAATAGTACATTCCATATTATTGAAAAAGGTTATCATGCTCCGTTCCGTCAAGAGCCGGAAGAGTTTATGAAATATGTCCAAGCTTTTTTTGAAGAGCATGCTGTATCTATCAATGAATAGAATTTTATAATTATAAACCCGTTCCTTCTTTCATAATTAAGAAGATGATTCGAACGAAAGTTCTGCTATTTAGGGCAGAACTTTTTTATTTTGCTATCTTATGTATTTCACCCTGCATAAAAAAATATTTCTCAACATTTTATTTATTGAAAAATATTGAATATTCATCATAATACGAATATTATATTGTTATCGACAAAAAAAACGATAATTCGCAAACATCGGGGAGGAAATGCATTGAAAAAGAATAAGAAGTTAAAACCCTTGTCAGTATTAGCAACAGCGGCAGTGCTAAGTAGTACTTTTGCTTTTGGAAGTCATGCAGCGTATGCTGAGACACCAACATCATCTCTACCAATAGATGAGCATTTAATACCGGAGGAGCGTTTGGCAGAAGCGCTAAAACAACGGGGAGTAATTGATCAATCTGCATCACAAGCTGAGACATCAAAGGCTGTTGAAAAGTATGTTGAGAAAAAGAAAGGGGAAAACCCTGGGAAAGAAGTAATTGCAGGGGATAGTCTTACGCAAGAAGCTTCTGATTTTATGAAAAAAGTAAAAGATGCAAAAATGAAGGAAAATGAACAGGCGCAGCAGCCAACAGCAGGACCAGTAGCTGGACAAGATGCAGGATTGAATCCTAGGAAATTAAATGGAAAAGTACCTACTACACCAGCGAAGCAAGAAGAGTACAATGGAACTGTTCGAAAAGATAAAGTGCTTGTTTTACTCGTAGAATTTAGCGATTTTAAACATAATAATATTGATCAAGCGCCAGGATATATGTATGCTAAGGACTTTAATCGTGAGCATTATCAAAAAATGTTATTTGGTGATGAGCCATTTACGCTATTTGATGGGTCAAAAATTAATACATTCAAGCAATATTATGAAGAGCAATCAGGTGGTAGCTACACAGTTGATGGAACTGTAACGGAGTGGCTTACTGTTCCAGGAAAAGCTTCTGATTATGGTGCAGATGCTGGAACTGGTCATGATAATAAAGGGCCTTTAGGGCCGCGTGATTTTGTGAAGGAAGCATTAAAAGCAGCAGTAGAAAAAGGGATAAATTTAGCTGATTTTGACCAGTTTGATCAGTACGATCAAGATGGTGACGGAAATAAAAATGAGTCAGACGGCATTATTGATCATTTAATGGTTGTTCATGCGGGAGTAGGACAAGAAGCTGGTGGCGGTAAATTGAAAGACGATGCGATTTGGTCTCACCGTTCAAAACTTGGATCAAAACCATATGCAATTGATGGAACAAAAGCTTCTGTTCCGAATTGGGGCGGAAAGATGGCTGCATACGATTATACAATCGAGCCTGAAGATGGAGCGGTTGGTGTGTTTGCCCATGAGTACGGTCATGATTTAGGTTTACCGGATGAGTACGATACAAAGTACACTGGACAAGGTGAACCAGTTGAATCTTGGTCTATTATGAGCGGCGGCAGCTGGGCTGGAAAGATTGCAGGAACAGAGCCAACAAGTTTTTCACCACAAAATAAAGAGTTTTTCCAAAAGAATATGAAGGGTAACTGGGCGAATATCGTTGAGGTAGATTATGATAAACTTCGCACGGGAATCGGTGCTGCAACATATTTAGACCAAAGTGTTACGAAATCAAACCGACCAGGAATCGTTCGCGTTAATTTGCCGGACAAAGATATAAAAAATATCGAATCGGCATTTGGCAAGAAGTTTTATTACAGTACAAAAGGAAATGACATTTATACAACACTTGAGACACCAGTATTTGATTTAACAAATGCAACGAATGCTAAGTTTGATTATAAGGCATTCTATGAGCTTGAAGCGAAGTATGATTTCCTTGACGTGTACGCTATTGCAGAAGATGGAACGAAGACACGCATTGATAGAATGGGTGAAAAAGATGTAAAAGGCGGTATGGATACAACTGATGGTAAGTGGGTTGATAAATCATACGATTTAAGCCAATTCAAAGGGAAAAAAGTAAAATTACAGTTTGAATATTTAACAGATATTGCAGTAGCTTATAAAGGATTTGCTTTAGACAATGCAAGCTTAACTGTCGATGGTAAAGTTGCTTTTTCTGATGATGCAGAAGGACAACCAGCAATGACGTTAAAAGGATTTACTGTGTCTAACGGATTTGAACAGAAAAAACATAACTATTATGTAGAGTGGAGAAATTACGCTGGTTCTGACATGGCGTTACAACATGCGCGTGGCCCAGTATTTAATACAGGAATGGTTGTATGGTATGCGGATCAAAGCTTTACAGATAACTGGGTAGGCGTTCATCCAGGTGAAGGATTCTTAGGCGTAGTAGATTCTCATCCAGAGGCAATCGTAGGTACATTAAACGGACAACCGACTGTGAAAAGCAGTACGCGTTATCAAATTGCAGATGCTGCATTCTCATTTGATCAAACGCCAGCATGGAAAGTAGATTCACCAGCTCGCGGTATCTTTGATTATAAAGGATTACCAGGCGTTGCGAAATTCGATGATTCTAAGCAGTATATCAACAGCATGATTCCAGATGCAGGACGTAAGTTGCCGAAACTAGGATTAAAGTTTGAAGTAGTAGGCCAAGCAGAAGACAAGTCTGCAGGTGCAGTTTGGATTCATCAATAGAATTTTAAAGACAGTACTTCTATCTACGGTGATTGTAGATGGGAGTACTGCTTTACTTGTTTGAAAAAGAAATTGTCATAACTCTTGTCCTACCCTCATACAGTGAAACTAACAAGGCTTGTCTTAGGAAGGGAAGGAAATCAAGTGGAAACTTTACCATGGTGGATCTATCTTGTTATTATCGGGATTGTCGTAAGTGGCTACATGGTTTTATATACTTCAAAAAAAGAGCAAGAGATGGATAATGAGTTTATTGAAAAAGAAGGCGAAGTATATATGAAGCGCTTAGAGGAAGAACGAGAGCGACGTAATCAAGAGAGTGATAAGGATTCTGTATTGCTTTAATCCTAGTAAAGAGTGAGTAACTAATCGGTTATTCACTCTTTTTTTGCGCCATCATTATATTGGCGATTTTTAAAATATATCGATCGTTTCTCTTCATATATCGGCGCTTCGACATAGGATATCGACCGTTCGACAAAATCTGGCAGCAAGAGACCTAAAAGTTTCTCCTACCATCTTTTCTTTTCGCTTAAATTGTGTACTATAAAAGGTAGGATGACGTAAAGAAGGGGAATTTTTGAATGGAATTTCATGAACAAAATATTTTGCCAGCTGTTCGGCAAATAAAAGACTTAGAAAAGTTACTATATAGTTCTTATGAGTATATTGTTATTTTAGACATTCATATCGGTCAATTGAAAAGTGTTGTGAAACTGGCGAAGCAGCATTGTAAAAAGGTATTTTTACATGTCGATTTAATTCACGGTTTGCAAAGCGATGGCCATGCGACAGAGTTTTTATGCCAAGAGTATAAGCCATATGGACTATTGTCGACAAAGGCAAGTGTAATTATGAAGGCGAAGCAAAAGGGTGTTGTCTCGATTCAACGTATCTTTTTAATTGATTCGAGTGCGATGGAAAAGAGTTGTAACCTGTTAGAAAAAACAAAACCAGATTATATTGAGGTGCTTCCCGGAGCTTTAACAGGTGTGATTGCTGAGGTGAAAGAACGGACGGGCGTACCGATTTTAGCAGGCGGATTTATTCGTACGGTTGATGATGTAGAAAGAGCGTTATCCGCTGGTGCGACGGCGATTACAACGTCGAAAAAAGAACTCTGGAAACATTACCAAAAATAGAAAAAGCTTTCTTTTAGGCGGGAGAGAGGATCCGTTTGAGCATAGAAGCGGTCAGTACCTAATTTCGCCTTATGCTTTGTACAAACAAAGGGAGAAAGTGAGTGAAAGACCGCTTTTTCTCGTAACAGTGGCTTGTATGTTGAGAAAAATAAAAAGTGTCGAAAATGTGAAAAAAATGTATTGACACCGCTTTCATTTGAGGTTAACATTATAGATAAGTTAATAAACGTGACGGAGAAAAGAAGAGATCCACATTTCATTGTTTCTATATTTTTTATATAGAAGCATGCCAGGTGTGGATCTTTTTCTTTTGAAAAAAAACGAATGGCCATTCATTTTACCTCTATCACATTGGAATCATTTAAATTGATTGTGGAGGGATTTTATGTCAGCATTTTTAGGGGAGTTAATAGGGACAGCGTTGTTAATCGTTCTTGGTGGCGGCGTTTGTGCAGGCGTAAGTTTAAAGAAGTCGTTTGCTAAGGATTCTGGTTGGATTGTTATTACGATGGGCTGGGGCTTAGCGGTTGCCATCGCAGCATATGCAGTAGGATCAATTAGCGGGGCGCATTTAAATCCGGCAGTAACACTTGGACTTGCTTTTAAAGGAGCGCTTCCATGGAATGATGTACCAGGTTATATCGCAGCGCAAATGATTGGGGCAATCATCGGTGCAATTATCGTATATTTACATTACTTACCTCATTGGAAAGAAACAGAAGACCCAGGTACAAAATTAGGCGTTTTTGCAACAGGACCAGCAATTCCGAATACATTTGCAAACCTTTTAAGTGAAATGATTGGAACATTCGTTTTAGTATTTGGTATATTAGCAATTGGTGCAAATAAATTTGCGGATGGTTTAAATCCATTCATCGTAGGTTTCTTAATTGTAAGTATTGGTTTATCATTAGGTGGAACAACAGGTTATGCGATTAACCCAGCTCGTGATTTAGGACCTCGTATTGCACACTTCTTCTTACCGATTCCGGGTAAAGGTGGATCAAACTGGAAATATGCATGGATTCCGGTAGTAGGACCGATTTTAGGTGGATCACTTGCAGGTTTATTCCATCAAGTTGTATTTGAAGGAAAACAAAATGCAGCACTTATTTATGTGATAATTGCAACTGTGATTGTACTAGCAATCTCTTATATGACAAGTAAAAAGAGCCAAAATAATACAAATAGTAGAAAAGTAGCATAAGGGGGAACCGATTATGAAAAAATACATTCTTTCATTAGACCAAGGAACAACAAGCTCACGTGCAATCCTTTTTAATAAAGAAGGTAAAATTGTTCATTCAGCTCAAAAAGAATTTACACAACATTTTCCAAAGCCAGGTTGGGTAGAGCATAATGCACAAGAAATTTGGGGATCAATTTTAGCGGTTATTGCAACTTGTTTAAGTGAAGTGGACGTAAAGCCAGAGCAAATTGCTGGTATCGGGATTACAAACCAACGTGAAACAGCGGTTGTTTGGGATAAAGAAACTGGTAAACCAATCTATAACGCAATCGTATGGCAATCTCGTCAAACAGCTGAAATTTGTGAAGAGTTAAAAGAAAAAGGTTATAGCGAAATGGTTCGTGAAAAAACAGGTCTTTTAATTGATGCGTACTTCTCTGGTACGAAAGTAAAATGGATTTTAGATAACGTTGAAGGTGCAAGAGARAAAGCRGAAMRYGGCGARTTATTATTCGGWACAATTGATACATGGCTTGTATGGAAATTGTCTGGYGGTAAAGCGCACRTAACAGAYTAYTCAAAYGCATCACGTACATTAATGTTTAATATTCACGACCTGCAGTGGGATGATGAGCTTCTAGACATGTTAGAAGTGCCGAAAAGCATGCTTCCAGAAGTACGTCAATCTTCTGAAGTATATGCCCATACAGTTGATTATCATTTCTTTAACCAAAATATACCAATCGCAGGTATCGCAGGTGACCAACAAGCAGCGTTATTTGGACAAGCTTGCTTCGGTGAAGGTATGGCGAAGAATACATACGGAACTGGTTGCTTTATGTTAATGAATACAGGTGAAAAAGCAGTTGCGTCTGAGCATGGCCTATTAACAACGATTGCATGGGGTTTAAATGGTAAAGTTGAATATGCATTAGAAGGAAGTATTTTCGTAGCAGGTTCTGCAATTCAATGGTTACGTGATGGCATGCGTATGTTTAAAGATGCAAGTGATAGCGAAGAATACGCATCTCGCGTTGAATCTACTGACGGTGTATATGTTGTTCCAGCATTCGTAGGACTAGGAACACCGTACTGGGATAGTGAAGTACGAGGAGCAGTATTTGGCGTCACGCGCGGAACAACGAAAGAACACTTTATCCGTGCAACGCTAGAATCATTAGCATACCAAACAAAAGATGTATTGTGTGCAATGGAAGCAGATTCAGGTATTGAACTGAAAACATTACGCGTTGATGGAGGAGCGGTTAAGAATAACTTCTTAATGCAATTCCAAAGTGATATGTTAGATGTTCCAGTAGAGCGTCCAGAAGTGAATGAAACAACGGCTTTAGGTGCAGCATATTTAGCAGGTCTTGCAGTTGGATATTGGGAAAACCAAGACGAAATTAAGGCGCAGTGGAATATGGACAAGCGCTTTGCACCAGCAATGGAAGCGGAAACAAGTGAAGAGCTATATGCTGGTTGGAAAAAGGCAATTGAAGCAACAAAAGCTTTTAAATAATTATAAACAGTGTTATAATGATGATAAGTTAATAATTCGGTAGGAGATTTGGAGAGACCACAACACGCTATAGAAGCGAATTCTATAGCGGAGTTTGTGGTCTCTTTTTTCGTTATCAAAGGGAGGAATTACCATGAAATTTTCAAGTGAACAACGTAAAGACGTATTAAACGGAGTAAATAAACAAGAGTTAGATGTGATCGTAATTGGTGGAGGTATTACTGGTTCTGGTATTGCATTAGATGGAGCAACACGCGGTTTATCAACAATTGTGTTTGAAATGCAAGACTTTGCAGCAGGTACATCAAGTCGTTCAACGAAGCTTGTACACGGTGGTTTACGTTATTTGAAACAACTTGAAGTGAAAATGGTAGCAGAAGTTGGGAAAGAGCGTGCGATCGTATATGAGAATGGTCCCCATGTAACAACACCAGAGTGGATGTTACTTCCGTTCCATAAAGGCGGTACATTCGGTTCATTCAGTACATCAA
>NZ_JBFTMC010000026.1:0-49255 GCF_056396765.1 Bacillus sp. 05T22 | reverse complement strand
CAATTATCCTCTCAGTTATATATCATTGATGATTACGATTTACAACATGAAGAGCGAACTGGTACATATGTCTTACTTGGTGATGAAATTACTTTAATTGAAACTTGCGCTGCTCCTTCCCTTCCACATCTTCTAAATGGCTTACAACAATTACGGATTAACTTAGCAGATGTTAAAAATATCATTGTTACACATGTTCATCTTGATCACGCTGGCGGTGCTGGTTTAATGATGGAAAAATGTCCAAATGCAACTTTATTCGTCCATTCGCGTGGTGCTCGTCATATGATTAATCCTACGAAATTAATTCAAGGTGCCAAAGCTGTATATGGTGATTCTTTTGATGAACTCTTCAATCCAATTCTTCCTATTCCAGAGAAACAAGTCCATATCGTACAAGATGGTGAGACATTGCAAATCTCAGAAAAGCGGGTACTAACATTTTACGATACACCAGGGCACGCCAAACATCATATAAGTATCCATGACTCCTTAACAAATGGCATTTTCACGGGTGACACAATTGGTATTTATTATCGAGAACTAGCTGAACTTGGTGTTGAACTATATTTACCGACCACATCTCCTTCACAGTTTCAACCAAATGCGATGATTGCTGCAAAAGACCGCATTCGAAATATGAATGTTGACTCAATCTACTTTGGACATTATGGTGCATCTTCCCATGTTTCTGAAGTATATAAACAGCTTGAATATTGGCTCCCTATCTTTGTTGAAGCTGGAAAACAAGTATTTGAAAAAAATCAAGATTTTGAAACATCAAGTCATGAATTGTATAGTTTATTATTGGAAACAGTATCCTCACATCTTACAAAACAAGGTGTAACACCGACCCATTCTATTTACGATGTTATCAAACTCGATATGGAGATCAGTGCGATGGGAATTATTGATTATCTTACAAAGCAAGAAAAGGCGGAAGCAACTACTAACTAAATAGAAAGACAATTCGAGGATATTATGCTACATTTCAAGCATATATCCTCTTTTTTTGAATATGTTTTTTCAATAATAAACATACAAAAAAAGGAGTGATACAATGAAAAAGGTTAGCAAATACTTATGTTTCACTTTATTCATTGTTATATTGCTATTTACAGGAGGGAAAATTCAATTTTATTTAGATCAACAAGCTGAACTATCCTTTCATATGTATCCTCGAATATTTTCCTTTGTATTTTTCCCCTTTTTCATTGGTGGCGTACTGCGCTTCTGTCAACTTATCAATAACAAGAAAAATCAACATGTATGGAAATTTCAACTAGAGAAATTTATAGGCATTGCGTTACCTTCAGCATTGATTGGCTTTTCACCTATTCTATTATTCTCACCTATCGGACAATTTTTTCCTTACTTAGCTTACTTAGCTATCCTAACTCTTTTAAATACAACATTTCCCGTAATAATAAATATAATAGCTGGTTACTCATTATTAGATAGTTTCATACGAAAAGAAAACTAACATGATACGAACCTCACACCAATAAAAAACCCTATCGGTATACCTCTACTCCTGTGACTTTAAACATATAAAGGAAACTTGACGATTTAAGTTCAAAATTAGAGAACGGTGAACTATCCCTAAAAGTCGGATTTTTCTCAGATCCAACAAATGCTTCTTTTGTCACCACATTTATCTCTCAACTCCTTATCGCTCTTATAGGAACAGCATTTGGCGGTATTTCAATTGATGTCTTATATTTAGCAAACAATGCAAAAGAACCAAACGATCAATTTTTAAGCGTAGTTGGTTACGGTGGCTTATTTATTAGTGCAATTCTCCTTGTGAGAGTGGCTATACATGCGGTAAGAAAATTCAAATAATAACTTGCATACACTACAAAGAAGAGCCTTTTTATAAACATCGGCTCTTCTTTTCATATATTTAATTTATTTGTTGTACTTTTCCATTTACATACTCCATAAACCGATCCGCTTGTACAAATTCTTGTACAAATTCTTCTTTATACGCTTCGGGGACTTCTTCTACCGTTACATGTCCGCTTGATTTAATGTTCACCAGCACTTTCTCATATGTCATTAATGCTTCTATATACTGCTCGTACTCTTTAGATGTTAATACTTCTTTACTAGATTTATCCCCATTCAATTGTCTTACACTATATATTGGCAAGTTAAAAACATTTCGTTCGTTTTTTAAAATTATTTTCGATATAAATTAATATAATGATTTAAAACTTATAACTTTATAACATTAACTTATAATCCGCTATAACAATTATATAATTTTCCATTTTATGATAGGTGTTTAAAATAATATATATAATATATTTTTAGGAGGACATCTAAATGAAAGCAATTGTTGTAACTGCATTTGGCGGACCTGAAACAATGAAGTATACAGAAGTCGATATGCCAACTTTTAATGAGAAACAAGTGTTAATTCGCGTTATCGCGACAAGCGTCAATTTTGCCGATATTAAATCGCGCTATGGCAAAAAAGGGAATGGAAAACTCCCATTTATTCCAGGTATAGATGCGGCAGGAATTGTAGAACAAGTAGGTTCAGATGTGAGAAATATTCGCGCTGGACAGCGTGTAATCGCCTTTCCTCTTACTGGTTCGTATGCTGAATATGTTGTCGCAAATGAAAACCTTACCTTTGTATTACCTGATGAAATTGACTTCACAACTGCAGCCGCTTGTCCTATCGTATCTTTTACGAGTTATAACTTGCTTGCAAATGTCGCAAGATTACAACAAGGTGAAACCGTTCTTATTCATGCTGCGGCTGGTGGTATCGGAACAACATCGATTCAATTAGCAAAAATATTAGGGGCTGGAAAAATTATTGGAACAGTCGGAAATAAAGCGAAAAAGAAAGTTGCTTTAGAAGCTGGGGCTGATCATGTTATTTGTTATCAAGATGAGGATTTTAGTAAAAAGGCAAATGAACTTACGGGTGGTAAAGGTGCCGATGTTATTTTGGATTCCATTTCCGGAGCAGTGTCAGAAAAAAGCTTGGAGTGTTTGGCTTACTATGGTCGCCTTGTCCATTTTGGTAATGCTAGCGGGGAAATTGGAACATTTCGGACAAAGGATTTACATGCAAGCTGTCGTTCTATTCTTGGCTTTAGCTTTGGAACGACTCGTAAGAAACGTCCTTACTTACTTCGTCATACCGCTAACCAAGTTTTTCAGTATTTACGTGATGGAAGCCTACAAATTGCAATTGGTAAACGTTTTACACTTCAAGATGCAGGGAAAGCGCATGAATGGATCGAAAGTAGACAGAGTACAGGAAAAATCATTCTGACTGTTAAATAGAGGTGTCATTCATGGGGTCACGAGTTATGCATTTGATTATCGCAAATGGTATTGCAGAGAAATTATCCATCCCTGATAAAACATCTTTCTTGCTTGGGGGAGTAGCTCCTGATGCAGTTCGTTCAAAAGAGGAAAAAAACGTATCACATTTTTATGCTGGTACAACAAAGAACTATACCAGAAGAATTGATTACGGTACATTTCTTCAAAAATATAAAAAGCACATAGATTCCTCTTTCATTTTAGGGTATTATACACACCTTATTGCTGATGATAATTGGCTCAACGGTTTTTTTCTTCCTTGGCTCAAAAATAGAATCGAGCATGATCAAACAATTTTATCTATGTATCATAACGATTTTAAATTATTGAATGCAAAACTATTACATCATTACGATAAAGAGCAGGAATTCCTTTCTATTCTTAATCAAGAAGCAAACATACCAAATGTTGAGGAAGTAACAGAAGAAAACGTTCTAGCTTTTAAAAAGCTTATTTTTAATGATATGGTATTTCCACAGCAAGATCTGCATGCTGAATTACAAGTGTTTACGTTTAACCAAATTGTCGGTTATGTAGAAACTGCTATTGAGAAAGGTGTTTTCTTTTTAGAAAGGCTCTAACATAGTTATTTAACCTTTTAAACACTAAAAAGGCGTGACTACTTTATACATGTAGACACGCCTTCTCACTTTCATTATTCTCCCATTAAGGGAAGTCTCCTATTATCTAGGCTTCTTCTTCCCAGTAAATGCAGGTTTCGTTTTCTTTGGTGCTTTCGGTTTAGACTCTACAAATGTTCCTTTAAACATCTCGTGTTTCTTGAACTGAATGCCTAACTTTTTCGCAAATTGAAGTAGTTTACGCTCTTCTTGCGGAGTAACAAGGGAAACAACTGTCCCCTCTTTCCCCATACGTCCTGTACGGCCTGAACGGTGAATGTATTGATCTAATGTATCTGGTAACTCTAGGTGAATTACATGTGTTAAATCATCGATATCTAACCCACGCGCAGCGATATCTGTCGCTAATAAGATTTCTAAATTCCCATGACGGAATGCGCGCATCGTTGCTTCACGTTCTTGCTTATTCGCTTCCGCATGAAGAGCTGCTGCTTTCATTTTACGGAATTTCAGTTTCTCAGTAATTTCATCTAAGCGGAAGGGATCATTTAAAAAGGCAACTGCTTTTACATTCCCCATATGCATAATTCTTCTAATATAATCATTTTTTTCACGGCGTTCACAAACGATATACGTATGCTCAACTAAACTCTTTGTTTCTGTACGTGTGATGCGAACTAATTGTGGATCAACTGCAAAATCGCGTGCTACTTCTTCTGCAGCTTTTGTCATTGTTGCCGAGAAGAATACTAATTGACGATCACGCATTGTTGATTTAATTACATCAAACACAGCTTCCATCATCTTTTGTTTTACAATTTGATCAAATTCATCAAATACAATTGTCTTCACTTCATGCATTTTTAACTTTTTCATACGAATTAATTCTAAAATACGTCCTGGTGAACCAACAATGACTCTTGGATGCTTCTTTAACTTTTCGACTTGGCGCTTAATATCCGCACCACCAATTAAAGATGCACCTGAAATGTCAGTTCCGATTGTAAACTTTTGAACTTCTTCATGAATTTGCATAACAAGTTCACGCGTTGGCGCTAGAATTACAACTTGTGGTTGTTTCACTTCAGGATTAATTTTATGTAAAAGTGGTAATAAGTACGCTAATGTTTTCCCTGTCCCAGTTGGTGATTCAGCTATAACGTCTTGTCCTTCTAAAATGGTTGGAATCGCTTGTTTTTGAACTTCAGTAAACTCTTTAAAACCAGCCTTCTCCCAAGCTTGTTGCAAAAATGGTTGCATATCTTTTATCATTTGTTTTTCTCCTTTATCTCTATTTTTGAAGAAAATGTTGTATTGTTCGCACTGTTTCTATCATGTGAGAAATAACAGTTATTAAATCATCAACATGGTCTTCTGTAATCGCTTTTTGAAATAGAACCTCTACCTTATTATGATATGAAATCGCTTGCTTATTATATTCGTATGAAATTTCCTGCGTAATCATTCGCTCTTTTCCCCAAATAGATTGTACTAACGATTCGATCTCTTGACAATCTGTTTCTGGGTGCTGTAACGGAAATGCAAATTGCAGTTTCAGTTCACAACCTGGTATAAACTGCGGCACTTCTAAAATCTCACCTGATAAATTTTTCGCATCTACTGACAGTGAGAATGTCGCTTCTACTAACGGTTTAAACTGTTCAGTTAATTGAAATGAAATATGATATATACGGCTTAGCGATGCAAGGTCCATCATATCTTTTCGATCCGTTACAAGAATATCACCATGTAAATCAAAATCATAGACAGCTCCTTCAACGATTACTTTTAAATTTTCAAAAGCAGTTGGATCAAACATAATTTCCTCCAAAAAACAGGCGCCTTTCGATGGAAAGGCGCCACTTGATGTATATATAGTTTACAGATAAACGTGATGAATTACAACCTTTTAGAATAAACCTACTGCTTTTCCATCTGCATTTACGTCCATTTGAAGTGCCGCAGGCTGTTTTGGAAGACCTGGCATTGTTAACATTGTTCCTGTTAACGCTACAATAAACCCTGCACCAATCGATGGTTTCAATTCACGAATTGTAACAATAAAGTCAGATGGTCGACCTAATTTTGTTGCATCATCAGAAAGAGAATATTGTGTTTTCGCCATACATACTGGCAGGTTGCTCCAACCTTCTCCTGCAAATTGAGCCAATTGCTTACGAGCTTTTGGAGCAAATTCGATATCTTTTGCACCGTATACTTTTTGAGCAATTGTACGGATTTTTTCTTCTAATGGCAATTCTAATTCGTAAAGTGGTGCGTATTTGTTGTCACCTTTTTCAATTACTTTTAATACTTTCTCAGCAAGGTCTACACCACCTTGGCCGCCTTTTTCCCAAACTTCTGTTAAGGATACTTCGTAGCCACGCTCATTGCACCATTCTTGTAAGTATGCAACTTCCGCATCTGTATCTGTAATGAATTTATTAATTGCGATTACGAATGGAACACCGAACGCTTGAATTGTTTCAACATGTTTTTGTAAGTTTTCCATTCCTTTTGCTAGCGCATCTATATTTTCTTCTTTCAGCTGATCTCTCGCCACACCGCCGTGCATTTTAAGCGCACGAATTGTCGCAACGATAACGACTGCTTCTGGTTTAATACCAGCTGCACGCGCTTTAATATCTAAGAATTTTTCAGCACCTAAGTCCGCACCGAAACCAGCTTCCGTGATTACATAATCGCCTAATTTTGCTGCCATTGTTGTAGCGATAACACTGTTACAACCGTGAGCGATATTAGCGAATGGTCCGCCATGAATGATTGCTGGTGTATTTTCTAATGTTTGTACTAAGTTTGGTTTTAACGCATCTTTTAATAGAAGTGTTAACGCTCCTTCTACGCCTAAATCTTTAACTGTTACAGGCTCGTTGTCCATATTATAAGCAACGACAATGCGAGATAAACGTGCTTTTAAATCTTGAATATCTGTCGCAAGGCAGAATACAGCCATAATTTCAGATGCTACTGTAATATCAAAACCGTCTTCACGCGGTACACCTTGAACCGGCCCACCAAGACCAATTACTACATTACGCAGTGCACGGTCATTTAAATCGACACAACGCTTCCATACGATTTTTCGCGTATCAATCTTAAGTGTATTTCCTTGTTGAATATGGTTATCGATAAACGCTGCTAATGCGTTATTTGCAGTTGTAATGGCATGAATATCACCAGTAAAGTGAAGATTGATATCTTCCATTGGTACAACTTGTGAATAACCTCCACCTGCTGCACCACCCTTTAGTCCCATTGTTGGTCCAAGTGATGGTTCACGAAGTGCAATTACTGCTTTTTTACCAATTTTATTAAAAGCTTGACCTAGACCAACTGTTACTGTTGATTTACCTTCTCCTGCTGGAGTCGGGTTAATCGCTGTTACTAAAACAACTTTTCCGTCTTTCTCAGTTTGTAAGCGCTTAAAAATATCAAGAGATAATTTTCCTTTATAATGACCATAAGGCTCTAGTTCTTCTTCTAAAATGTTTAACTCCGCTGCAATCTCTTGAATTTTCTTCATACTTGCTTCTTGTGCAATTTCAATATCGGATTTAACTGTTGTAGTAGTTGTCATATACCCTAGTCCCCCTTTAATTGGTTCTGCCCATATTGTATCAGTTTTTTGTATTTTCTGCACTTATTTACCTCCTAAATTTGCGCATTTCGTTGTACTTTATTTTTTCAACATAAATACCCATAAAAATGTTAGTGCTTGCTGCAGTTCTACCGATAATTGTCCAAGCATCTTTTCATTTACTCCTCGTTTATATACGCCTATACCATTCACTACTTGGAACCCTTGCTCCTCTGCAAGCTTTTCAAATTCCCAAGGCATCATCGTATTACAAACGACATCTTTTCCATATAAACGAGGATAGCTATTTTCACGCGGTTTTGCTGTCGGTCCTAAAATAGCAATACACGCATATCCATCTGGTTTCAAAACACGCTTTATCTCGTTTAACGCCTGTAGTGGCTGTTCTGTCCATTCTAACGAGTTCACTGCTAATATGGCTGGAAATTGCTCATTTTCAAAGGGCAATGAAGAAAGATCTCCCTTTACAAATGACAAATTAGGCCCTTCTCCGCGTTCCTTTCCCTTTTGAATCATTTGTTCGGATAAATCTATACCACACGCCTTATATCCTGCGAGACTTAATTTATATGTACCATATCCATCACCACATCCGACATCTAAAACTGCCACACCATTTTCTACATACTTTTCAAAAAACGGGATGATTGTACTCCGACTCCCATGATCCCACATTTCTTGACTATTTTGATTCCAAGATTCCGCATTGCTGGTACACTTATCGGTTATGTAGCACTGTTTCTTTCTTTATTCTCGATTGCCTTTTATCCAGTTACCCTTGGTTCCCTTTCCATTTTAATTGGCTTATTGGCTGTTAATTTTGGAGCAAAAACACTCGGATATACAGCCATTGGGTTTGGTAGTTTTTCTGTTTTATTTACATTATTGTATCCACTTGCTTTATCAGCATTATAAAAACACACCAAGTATTACTTGGTGTGTTCACTCATGATACAACATAATATGTCCACATCCGCAGCAATGTTTTGCTGTAATTTCTTGAAACACTGGATAATTCTCTTCATTCCGATGTTCAATAAATACCTTTTCAAAACGATACATGTTAGGTGCATATGCCCAGTCTTGTTTCGTACGTGCATATAATGTAGATGAAAAAAATTCTTCTCCACCACAAACTACACATATTTTTTTCATTCTCATCCCTCCTATGCTTGTCTTACTTCATCTATATGAACATATGCATAAAAAAAAGACCTTCTATAATTAGAAAGTCTTTTCCGTAACAAAAAGAAATGTACCAAATATGCCTATTCCGCTATACTCTTTCTGTTTACCATTTTCCATTTCAAAAGTTTGTTTCACTGTTATAAAAAATACACCGTTTCGTGTATTCGTACTTACAAACTTCATCTTTTGTTCTTTCTCATCTACATTTTGTGTACATTCAAAGCTATCTTGATTACAAATCAATGCATACTTATCCTCTAAGTAAGACCTGAAATCAGATTCTTTCGGACAAGTTAAAAGTAGTACTGCAACAAGGATAATGCTGACAATACCTACCGCTATATAATATTTCTTCATTTTTTCTCCTTTCAAAAAACAAGAAAACTTGACCTAAATCGTCAAGTTCTCTTAGTCCACAACCCATTGCCACTCTTGTTCTTTCTTATCAAAAATAAGCCAGCCAGTTTCGGTTGCACCTTCTTTTAATTCCTCTATGTTATCTAGTACTTCATCCGTACTTTCATACGAACCAACTACATATACAGGAATCTCTAAACCTCTTCTTGACTCAATTTTCCCCGCTAAATCAATATACAGCCCGTCTTCCATTAATGGAACAAGCCCAAGAATAACTTCTTTTGAAATTGCTGGGAATATTTTCGATTTTTGAAAGAAAGAAAATCGTTTTTTTCCAAATGAACCTAGTTTGTACGGAATTACTTTGCTAAGCATTCCTACAAAATCAGCGATTCTACGGTAATACACTTTGTTGTACCAACCGTCATCATGTGAAAAATAGACAAATCTATTTTTCAAAAGTGGGAAAAACGCTCTCCCAAGTGGTTCTTTTTTGTGAGCCAAATATAACAATTCTGCAATTTCCTTTGGCTCCAATTCATCTAAATCGCTTGCGTCATCAAAATCCACCCAACAAAACTCATCAAATTCATCAATCTCTGCTTTAATTAATTTATGTATGTTTTCTTCTTCGACATATTCAAATAAAGTATGATAGTGAAAATCAGTCCACTCAAAATTATGTTTCAAAAGCAACACTTGATGAAGCGGTGATGGGATATTACTTGCAAACTCTTCAAATGTAATTCCAGATGTAATAAAACAATGACCCCGACGATTACCATTAATATATATCATATTTTTTACTTGGTCAGATCCTCCAGACAAAGCACCTAGCCACCTTCGTTTTATATGTTTCAATTCTATAGCATATTTTAACATGAAAAATTTTAGAAACATAGAAAAAACTTCAAAAACTATTTACAATTTCATGAGTTTTATTACATACTGATTACAAGAAAAAAAGCCTGTTGAAAAACAGGCTTTTTTACGCGATTTCGTCTGGATTTTGCGGATGATGATTTTCAGTATGCTTTTCGTTTTTTTGAAAAATGGATTGAATCTTATCAATTGTTTGTGGCGCTAACTCAATCATTTTTTCAGCTAGGTGTGTGGCATTTTGTAAGTGAAGAATATTTACTCCATCTTTATTCACTACAAGAAAGGCTACTGGAGTAATGGAAACACCACCTGCGCTCCCTCCGCCAAATGCCGGATTACCTTGTGCTCTTTGACCATCATTTGTTTGAAAATCCGATCCACCTGCTCCAAATCCAAACGCTACTTTGGAAACAGTTAACACTACACCGCCGTCAGCCGTCTGAACAGGCTCTCCAACAATCGTATTAACATCGACCATTTCCTTTAAATTTTCCATTGCTGCTTTCATTAATCCTTGAATTGGATGATCCACCGTTCATAACCTCCTTTGTCATATCTTTCCTAGTTTTTCCGAAACCTTGTGAACTAAACATAAAATTTTATATTGATTTCAAAAATGATAAGTAATAATATTTAGAAAAAACAAACTAAAGAGGGGATTATAATGATACGGAAGCTAACAAAGAGTGATCATGAACAAGTACTGGCCTTTTTAACGCTTTATCCGAAAGAATTCTCCTTCCTCAAGCGTGTGCAGGGCGATAGCTCAACGGTAGGTGGGAGATGACTTTCGGTTTGGCGTTAGCCAAAAAGTACTTGCTATTATTTTTATTTTCGCTCTGATATAATCAGTCTTATATTGTAGAAAAATTTGAAGACATACAAGACATACAACTTGGCACAAAAAATAAAATGTACTTTTGTGAATGTAAAGATGATACTGCACTACCTAAAACAATGCTTCATACTGCAATCACACTAGCAACCATAGATGATGTTGAGCAAATTATGAAGCTCCGAAGCAACATTGAAGAATTCCCTCAAACAGGACAATCAGAAAAGATTTTGCGGCAATCACTCGAAGCAAATACAGGACGCACTTACTACATTGAAAAGAAAGGAGAAATCATCTCTTCCGCTTCCACATCAGCTGAAAATTCCTTATCTGCAATGGTCGTTGGAGTATGTACTCATTCAAATTATCGTGTCAAGGGATATGCTTCACTCATATTACAAAAAATGATTCAGGATTTTATTAAAGAAGGAAGAACTCTTTGCTTATTTTATAACAACCCAGCTGCTGGATGGATTTATAAGCGGTTAGGTTTTAAGGATATTGGAATGTGGACGATGTATCGGTAAATTTGGATATTTATTAATAAAGTGAAACTTTAATCAGTGGGATCCCCCACTGATTATTAGCTCTCACCAATTGGACTACATAATGAAATTTATCCTGTTATTCCATTCTATTCAACAGCAATTATATCGATAAAATTAAAAGTGCTCTTGTGATAAAATGCATCCGTACATATTACATTCTTTCTTTTAGGATCGATATCAATAACCGTCATATAACTAGTAAGGACATAACCATCTTCATAATATGTAATTAATATTTCCTCTTCGGATAACAACGAGAATAATAACTTATTCTCGTTCATTTCTTTCGCATCTTGAGTCAGTATTGGTCGTGGTACTTTCGTTTTTTCTTCAATAATCTTTCGTATACCAGCAAATTGTTCCGGCATAGATACAAATGGTGTCCACTTTACCATCCCTCTTCCTTTTGACATGTTTGCGTTATTCATGATTTATGTCCCCCTATAATAAAGTATTTCTATATCTTGCTGTCGCGATACTTGTATAAGATACGTCACGCAAAATACTATTTTTACCGAAACGATTGCGTATTTCATCCATCACTTTTGTTAGTTTCATTTCTTTTTCGCGCTATATTACATTATCAAAAAGAGAAATTTCTTAAGTAGTGGCGTCGCTGCCAGAACAATTGAACCATTACGATTTACGTCCTCTACTACCGCTAGCTTCGTACGCAAAGGGTCCAGACCCATTTTGATACATGATACACCTGCATAAAAACTACGAAGATCTACACACAAAATAATTCGATTAGGTAAAAGAGAATAATCATACAAGATAATCGTTCTTTTAGAAGTCTTTTTTAAGAAAATATTGGTTAAAACAAAAAAGCGCTGACTCTCAATTGATGATTTTCATCTGAGTCAAACTTCATTTTATATTCAAAAATTCGAATGTAAAGCTTATCAATCCCCTCTAAACGTATGAAAAAAAATGATTTGGACATGAGCACATAGTAATAGATGTTCTCATACCGTGATATATATGTGTTCAAAAAAGGAGTGTATTCATTATGTACCCTTATTGGCAATCCTATTATTTCACACACGATGCCCCTTATTTAAATTGGAATCCAACAGCTACATTTTCACCCGTACGGAATTACCGTGTCAGTAAAAATGAAGTTGATTTAAAAAGTTATATGCGTTCACTATGGGAACAACATGTTGCTTGGACCAGATTGGCTATCATTAGCATTATTTTCAATTTACCTGATGTTAACTTTACGATTACACGCCTCCTTCAAAACGCTCCAGATATGGGAAATTCTCTTAAACCTTTCTACGGTGACAATGCAGCAAAAAAATACAGTGATTTGATAAAAGATCACTTAGTGATTGCTGCCGATCTTGTCAAAGTAGCAAAAACTGGTAATCAAAACGCCGCATCAATTGCAGAGAAAAAATGGTACGCCAATGCAGACGACATTGTTGAATTTTTAAGTAGTGTAAATCCGCATATACCTAAAGAAGAATTTAGGAAAATGTTTTATGAACACCTAGCATTGACTAAAGCGGAAGCAGTAGCCATTCTAAGTAAAGATTATCAAGCAGGTGTTCAATTGTATGACAAAATTGAGAAAGAAGCTTTAGAAATGGCGGATGCACTTACTGAAGGAATAATAAAGCAATTTCCTCAACTATTTCAATAAAGTGAAACTTTAATCAGCGGGAATTTTCTTCTTTCCCCATCTTACTTCTTTTTTTGCTGAATTTTGAAGTGGGTGTCTTACTACCCTCGAATAGCTAAATAAAAAAGGGACCGATTCTTTCAAAAGAATGGTATTATCCCCTTTAGGTAGACAGTGTAAAAAAGACCATGTGCACACATGGATGTTACACTATTACTTGGAGGGGATTTTTCATGACTAAAAAAGGCTCAACTTTTAATACATATTCAGAAGAATTAAAGTTATCAGCTGTTCAAAGTTATTTAAACGGAGAAGGAAGAGTGTATTGAACTCTCGTATTCTCTCTAACAACTGCGTTTCTATACGGAGCTTTCCAACCTCTTTACCATATTTTCATTTACGATTAATACATCATTATTCTGACCAATTTCATTCAAATAATCGGATTGGAACTGTAATTCAGAATATACTTCTTATAAACAACATATTCCTTTTCTTCCCCCTTCAAGCTACTTTTCTTGCTTCAAGGTCATAACTACTTGCCTCTCAACAAATCCAAATTCTTTATACATCTCTTTGGCGAAATTCCCAGCGAATACATTTAAACGTATTTCTTTATACTTTTCTTGCAATCTATCAATTCCTACTTTCATTAGTTTTCGGGATAATCCTTTTTCTCTATACGTTGGAAAAATATATAATTCATAAATGAATCCCATTTTTTCTCCTGAAAAATAATCTGTATTCTCTCCAATTAAAATCCATCCTGCTAGCACATTCTCTTGTTTTACAACTAAATAATACGCTCCTTTTTCTAATAGAGGCTGTGTAATCTCAATCGCTTTTTCTTGGCTTAACTGGCACGTTTCTTTTGTTCCTTCAAAGAGTGATTGTGCTGCAAAATTTAATATTTGCTGAACTTCCTCTTCATTCGCCTTTTGAATCATCCCTTCATCCTCCTATTCCTTCGTCTTCTCTTTCTACAATCGGCATTCGGATATTACTTTCTAGATTCTCTGACTCAATTACAATTGCCATAAGTCCAGTTTCAGTAGTTGTTTCATGGAATTCCCCTCTACTCCAGAAAACAGCTTGACCAGGTTGCACTTTCTTTTTCTTTTTATCTGCGCCACAAACAAAACCATCCCCTTGCACAATAAGAAGCAACTGAGAAACAACTGCTTCATGATACCGGATTATTCCTTTTGGTTGTAAATGCATACAACCAATATGTATATCTTCTTGATGTTTTACTATTTTTGACATAATAAAGTTAGAATGAACCACTGATATGTGATTCCCTACCTTTTCACTGAAATCGAATATTTTCATCTTTTCTCCTCCTAAAACATTCCCTACACATGTAACACCATTCTTACCGTTTGCATCATGCACCCCTCAAAGTCTTCTTCAAACTGTTCTAAAACGGCAAAACCTTTCGCTTTATAAAACGTTTTTCCTTTTT
Organism: Bacillus sp. 05T22; assembly: GCF_056396765.1. NCBI lineage: Bacteria > Bacillati > Bacillota > Bacilli > Caryophanales > Bacillaceae > Bacillus > Bacillus sp. 05T22. The sequence continues at coordinate 34,799 of NZ_JBFTMC010000026.1, read as the reverse complement.
CGTTTGCCGCTTCTACACAAATATAAATCTTCTTAACACCATCTAAAATTGCGATACCTCTTTGCAATAAAGCTGTCCCAATTCCTTTTCCTTGATGCTCCGGTAATAAATAAATAGCCCCTAATTCTGCTTCGTTTTGATGTTTTACAGGTGAAAAATTAGCAAATCCAACAATTTGGTCTTCTACTTCTGCTACGAGTAAGTATGAATGTTCTAAACGTCGTTTCATCATTTCATTTGAATATGCTTGCTTTAAAAATTTATCTTGAATTTCCTGTGGAATGATTCCTTTATATGTATCATGCCAAGCTATTTTTGCCACTTCTTGTACAGCTGTAATGTCCTCTACATTCATTTCTCTAACTACATACGTCATATCGATGTCTCCACTCCTTTTAAATTGTATTCTGCTACTATGCTACAAGAAGCTGAATTCCGATTTTCATAGTTCACTTTAATTAACTTTAAACTTTCTACAACTGCCGTTTGTGCACGAAAACCTTTATATACAAAATCCATTACACGAACAAATTGCTCCTGCTCTAAACGATTGGTAATTGTACAATGTGGTACCCACTTCTCAGGTACATAATACGACTGTGGCTGATCATGAAAATCCGTAAAATGATTATGAAACGATTGATGCAACTCTAGTAATCTTCTTGTTATTGTTGGTGCCAAAAAGATTGTTCCATTTGTAGGGAAGGTACCAACAGAAGAGAATTCAACTAGAAAACACTCTACACTCTCTGTAAACTTTTTAAATTCATGTCTATATGTTTCCAAATCCAAAGTATGATAATCAGCTAATGTAATATGAAGCTCTAAGCCCTCATTATGTACAATGTCCGTTAGTCCTTCCCGAATCTCTTTCACGTGCTTTGAAAACTTCTTATCAAATGTAGCAATAACGGCATACATCTTTCTTCACTCCTTCGCTTCTCTTAATGTTTCCCACTCTTCACGAATCATTCCCATTCGAATAGAATCATAATATGTCCCATTATAGTAACGACAGTTTCGCATTCTACCTTCTAACTTCATCCCAATTTTTTCTGCAACTTTCATCATTCGTTCATTTCCAGACCAAGTCGTTAATCCAACCCTACCAATCTCCATATTTTCGAATAATAAATCTCTATATAGTTGCAAAGCTTCTGTTCCATAACCGCCATTCCAATATGCTGGGTCATAAATGGTGATCCCTATTTCTAACCAGCGTGACGCCTTATATTCCCAATAGAAACCAACTGTTCCAATTATTTCGCCATCAACCTCAATAATAAGTTGAGACAAGGGTTCCTCTCTTAACTTAGATTGTAAATTCTCCTTGTACACCGGGTATTCCTGAATAGAAAATGGAAAGTATGGTGCATCCCACCTTTTCCACTCAGGATTTTCTTCCTTATATATTTGTGAATATAAAGAATGTATATCTTTCTCTTCTATTTTTCTTCCTATCACTTTTTTACCTTGTAAATATATCTGTTCCATATTGCCTCCTATGCTATCAAGTAGAATATTAGAATTTAATGTATCACTAATAATAAAAATAATATACATTCTTCTGAAAAATCAAACAATAAATCCCACTTTGTTGTATAATATTGTAAAAAGATGACGGAGGGATTTGATGTTACACAAAACATCTCAATTTATGATAAAACTTTCATCAATTGTTTTATCACTTTTACTACTATTAAATCTACCTTATTTATTTATCACTCAAGGTGGATTCACCTTTCAACCAATTCAATTTTTCAAACAGATCTTTACTATGTTAAAACAGGTTTTCTCTCCCGAGTCTCTTGTAGTTCTATCATCAGAAGCGAAGTTCGGTAATTTCAAAAAAACACCATTATTTCCAACCGTATTAGAACCTTACATATATTCATTTACTGTTTTGTTTGTAGCTTTCGTTCTTGCACTCTTTATTTCATCTAGCATGGCGTTTTTCTATTTTTTAGCAAAGGATTCTATCAAAAAGTGGATTAACAGATTTATTTTTGTATTAGAAGCTATCCCTGATATGATGATGATGATTTGTTTACAAATGTTTTTCATTTGGTTCCTTCAGAAATTCGGGGAATCTCCTGTCACAATTATTTCTTTTAATGAAAATCGAGCTTATTTACTCCCTATTTTATCTTTAGCAGTCTTACCTACATTACAAATGTTTCGCATGATGATTTTATATATAAAAGAAGAACATGGAAAACAATATGTAGAGGTTGCTTACGGAAAGGGCCTTTCATCAAGTTATATACTATGTATCCATTTATTCAAAAATATATCCATTCACTTCTTCCACCATTTAAAAACAATTTTTGTTTTCTTACTTTCTAACTTGTTCATTTTAGAATTTATTTTTAATATGCAAGGTATCATTCAATTTTTATTTAAGAAGGCTTTTATTTCACCTCCCTCTACATTTATCATACTTATCATGATTATCTTACCGTTTTATATTATTTTTCAAATCACTTCTTTTATGATAAATAGGTGGCAAAAACAAATGAAAGGAGAAACTCTATGAGGTCTATTTGGAAATCAAAACGCTTTTTAATCGGATTCATTTATCTTTTTGTACTACTTACAGCTAGCTTTATTTATAGTTGGTTCTTTAAAGATAGCATACCAGAAGCACCTCTATTGCTTTACAATGACAAGAATGAATTAATTGGCAAGGCACCCTTTTCACCATCTTTAATGCCACCTTTTGGCTCTGACCGTTTTGGAGAATCTATTTTCTTACAAATTTTAGACGGGGCAAAATTCACAATTTTATTTGCTGTCGGAATTAGCTTATTACGTATTTTATTTGGAACATGTGTAGGTATCCTATTAAGTTTATACGCTGCAAAATGCAAAAGATTTTTCCAAGCATGTTCAGAAGTATTTTATTATATTCCCACTTTATTTATCGCATTTATACTCATCACACCGGCTAATATTGTAATCACATCAAATGCGGATCGGCTAAGTCCAAATATTCCATTTACACTTTATCAAGCTATCATACTCATTTTCATTGCTCTACCTACAATTTCTTTATATATTTCATCAGAAGTTGATGAGTTTATGAAGCAAGATTATATAATGAGCTCACAATTAATGGGGGCAAGCCGTTTTCATATTATAAAGAAACATTTGCGTGTCTTATTATTAGACCGAGCATTTGTTTTATTTATGGAGCATATTGTCCAAACACTTATACTTATGATCCATCTAGCATTACTTAACATTATAATCGGTGGAATACAACTGAAAGAAATGGATCTAGGTGAGTTCAAACCTGTTTCACTCTCAAATGATTGGGCAGGCCTTATTGGATTAAATCGTTATGAAATGAATCTTTCATTATGGATTATCTTTTATACACTCGTCACATTCTTTATTACTATACTTTTCATTAAACTCATGACTATTGGAATTCAAGATGCCCTAAAAACAAGAAGTTCACAAGCAGTAATGGTGCAACCTGTTCAAGACCAAAAAATATATGTAAAAAAGAAGGATTCTTTTTCATTTGCTTCTTTAGAGGAAAGAAAACGTTCTTCGTTACATTTGTAAAAAATGATTGAACTTATACAAGAGAAAAACTATTTGTTAATCTATGCCTTTTATATTAATGCATCAATAGTTCCAAGAAGAAATAGGCTGGAGTCGTAACGATAAGAGAGACGTATTTCAAGCAAGCTAATAATGTCTCTTATACACCCATCTATTATTGACAACAGATGTAGCGAATGTGATCAAGGAATTTCCCACGCTTTTTTCTAAAACTGAACGGCTAAAAAAGACAAGGTTCCTAAATTTGAAGCCTACCTTCAAGCAAAAACAGAAATACGCGAAAATCTCGGTAAAGAGTTTGCAGATTGTTTAGCTTATCTATGCAAACTAGCTAATTTTTTTGAGTTCAACTTAAAAGATGAGCTTCACAAATAATTAACCGAAATACAAATTCGCTCTCAAAGCCTACAACATAAAGTGAAACTTTAATCAGTGGGGGTTTTCTTCATCCCCCACTGATTATTAGTTGAACGAATCGGGCTTTTACGGGCAGTTTATCCCCCACCTAACTTCTTTGCTTTTTCTGAATTTTGAGGTGGGGGTATTACTGCTCGTTAATGCGGGATAAAAAATAGGGGGATAAGTTCCCCCTATTTTCTTTCATTAGCTAAATGTCTTAATCTTCTTATCACATTTAGAATCTACTATTTTTCTTCTCTATTGTAACTCTTTACGAAAAGAATAACTTACCTTATCATATCCTTCTCTTTCATAAAATCTATGTGCATCACTTCTTGGAAACGCTGATGTAAGAACGATAGAACTGCAGCCCTTTTCTATCCCCCATTCCTCTATATACGACAGAAGAACCTTTCCATATCCTTCTGATCGATGAACCTCTGCCGTTACAAGATCATATACAAAAACATGTTTCTTATTATAGAAATTCGTACATACCGCTACCCCTGCAAGGCTTACCACCTCATTCTCTTCATTATACAAAGAAAATAATTGATAACGTTCCTCTTTCATCTGATGAAATAAAGACTGTGCTTCCTCTTTTGTAAGTGCAGTTCGTAATTGGTGTAAAACGGGTAATACCTCATCTAATTGCTCTTCTGTTTTTATTTCCTTAACATTCATCACGAATCTCCCCTAACTATTTATACAATTTTCTAAATGTTATATTATTAGTATAAATAGAGACTGCCCTTTCCTTAAGTGGCAGTTCATTTCTTTTTTATAAGGTCAGCTTTAAAGGAGAGCGCATGCAATGGATTTAACCATTCCTTTACAATTAGAAAGTAAAACACCCATCTATATACAAATTTACGACTACATAAAACAAGAAATCTTAAAGGGAACGCTCCCTGCCAGAACACGTCTCCCTTCTCACCGAAATTTAGCATTACAACTTGGTGTTAGCCGCATTACAGTCGAATCAGCTTATCAGCAATTATCCGCGGAAGGCTATGTGGACAGTAAACCGAAGCGTGGCATATTTGTTACGGAAGTAGATGTAGATGTTATACCAAATAAACAACATGCTCCATCTTACCAATTTGAAAAAAAACAAACAGAACCGCTCTTTTTTGATTGTAGTCAAGGAAACATCGATCAAACAGCCTTTCCACTCTCAAATTGGAAAAGAGCACTACAAGAATGTTTACTCCAATATGAAAACGAATTATTTACAAAAGAAGATCCACAAGGAGAATATATACTTCGTACTCACATTGCAAAATATTTGTATCATGCTCGCGGGGTTCATTGCACACCTAACCAAATTATTATTGGAGCTGGTACACAGCCGCTTCTTTGGTTACTTGTTCAATTACTTGGGAAGCAAAAATCATACGCAATCGAAAATCCTGGATTTCACCGCGTAAAAGCTATTATTCAAAGCTGCGGCATTCCTTTTCATCCTGTTCCATTAGATGAGCAAGGAATGAACATTTCATCTCTCAATAATTGCAATGCGGACGTTGCTTATGTTACACCTTCTCATCAATTTCCATATGGCATGATTATGCCTTTATCAAGGCGGCTTGAGTTATTAAAATGGGCTAATGATCGCTCTGGTTATATTATTGAAGACGATTATGACGGGGAATTTCGCTACGTTGGAAAACCTATTCCCTCACTGCAAGGGCTTGATACAAATGAACGTGTTATTTACATGGGAACTTTTTCAAAATCATTTTTACCTTCCTTAAGAATGGGTTATATTGTTCTTCCAAATCATCTTTTGGATGCTTATAAAAACTTAGGTGGTATCTTCAAACAAACTGTTTCTAAAATACAACAGCTTGCTCTTGCTAACTTCATCCAAAAAGGAGATTGGGATCGGCACTTAAACCGCGTTCGTACATTATATAAGAAAAAACATCATAAACTAGTCAAATCACTTGTGAATCAAATGGGCACTGGTGTTAATATACTTGGGGATCAATCTGGACTTCACATTGTACTACATGTTCATAACGGCATGAATGAACAAGAACTCATTCAATCAGCTGCTGAAAAACATGTAAAACTTTACCCGTTATCCATATACGATTCAGTAAATAACTTACAAAAAGAAGCTCATGTATTATTAGGTTTCGGAGGGATACCGATTGATGCAATCGAAACTGTTGTAACATTATTAAAAGAAGCTTGGTTTACAAAAAAAAGCTGTTCCCTGCAAAAATAATTGCAAGGAACAGCTTTTTCACATGCCTAATCATTTGATGTTTGCCCTGAACGTGATGAGATACCTGGGCGTTTTACGCCAGTTGTTTCCGTTGAATAAGAAGCTTCAATGATGGCACTTGAATCTACAGAGAGAACGAGATCTTTCATCTTCGGATAAATAAAACGGTTTGTAATACAGTAGATAATTCTCTGGTGCTCTCCTAAAAAACCACCTTCTCCATGTAGATACGTAACTGAAAGTTGTAACTCCTTCATAAGAAGTTCACCAATTTCTTTATTCTTACTCGAAATAATCATGACACTCTTGCCTTGATTAATGCCATCTAATATGAAATCAATCATCTTCGTAACAATATAGAAAATTGCAAGTGAGAACATCGCTTGCTCGATTGAAAACAAAATAGCGACAAATACAAAAATAACAGCATTTACAGCAAGTAAAAATGTACTAATCGGCACTTTAAAATGTTTGTTCATCCAGACCGCTAACATTTCTGACCCGTCAATTGCACCGCCCATCTTCACAACAATTCCAACACCAATTCCAAATAATACTCCACCATACAATACAATTAGTAATTCAGACGTTGTGATAGCCGGAAATGGCTTCAAATAAATTAAACCGAGAGTTGTTACAACATTTGCATAGGACGTACGAATAAAGAACTTTTTCCCCATTACTTTTGCAGTAAATAATAAGATAGGAATGTTAAGTCCTAAAAACACACCATAAAGCGGTAATCCAGCAACTTTATTCGCCATAATAGAAATGGCTGTTACCCCACCATCTACCAGTCCATTTGGTGCCAAAATCAACTCCAATGAGCCAGCTACAATAATCGATCCAATTGTTAATAAAACATATTCAAATATTTTTTTCATTGATTACCCCCAAAACAGATATATTTTCTTAGTATTATCATACCGAAAATTCTCTATTTTTTCAAAGAAATGGCTTTATTTACACAAATTCGACACTAATTTGGAAATTTTTATATATTCTATGTCTAAATAATATATAATGATTTTATTGAATTTTTAGAGAAAAGGAGTTTTCTTATGTTACAAGCCCTATTTACCTCCCCTATCCTATCTATAGACACATTACACCCAGGTTATGAAGATCATGCTTTCCGAAAAGGTTACGAAACAATTATGCCTCTTCCTAATTTAGAACAATGTAGGGCACCGTACCGATATTTAATTTATATCGATTATTATCCGTTCAAGGAAATGTGGATTTAGAGGAATGGCTACAACACCCCGCCTTTTTCTAAAATACTCTTAAGGAGATTACAATATGCAGATTCGAAAAAAGAAACGGTTATCAATGACTGAAATTCAGCACATTATAGATTTAGCTCATATTTGTAAACGAAAAGATGGCGTCGATTATCCATCAGACTTGCACGTCAATATTCTTAAGAATCGAAAAGAAAACCAGCTAAACGATTTTCTTTTTTATAACAATGAACAATTAATCGGTGTGTTAAGTATGTATGAATTTGAAAGACCGACGAAACTTGAATTAACAGGATTTGTCCACCCTCATTTCAGAAAACATAAAGTAGGAACTACTCTTTTGCAAACGGCCATGGAAGAAATACAACAACGAGATGTTGATGAAGTCTTACTCATTATAAACGGGGCATCAACCTCTGGAAAAGATTTTGCCAAACAGGCCCACTTACCATACTTATACAGCGAGTACGGTATGGAGTTTCAGTTAGACACACAACAAACAACTATACAAAAAAATACGATTGAGCTTATCCCAGCATCTACTGAACTATTTCCTACTCTTTTAGAAATCTCTAGCAGAGCTTTTGGTGATTCATTGACAAACACATCCTCCTGGTTACAAAAAATAATGTCTTCACCTACTCACCAAGTATATATTTCTCTCATTCATAAACAGCCAATCGGGACCATTACAGTAAATAAACAAAACGGATTTACTTCCTTATCCGGATTTGCTGTTCATCCTTCTTATCAAGGAAAAGGATATGGAAAAAGCATTTTGCAGTACATCATACATCAGCTATTAACTGAGGGAAGAACGAAGATTGAATTAGAAGTTGAAACTAAAAACGATAGTGCTCTAAAACTTTATAAACAGTGTGGTTTTGAGATTACAACAAGGTATGATTATTATAATTTACTAAAATAGAAAAGGACTGAATCTTAGCGATTCAGTCCTTTTCTATTTCATTTGTTTCTTAATATATTCACAACAGTAGTCGTTTCATCATTTTCTTTATATACACGTGGGATTCTTCGATCTAGCATACAAGTCACTTCATAATTAATGGTACCTAATATATCCGCGATTTCTTCTACAGAAATTTCTTCCTCACCTTGTCTACCGTAGAAAACAACTTCATCTCCTACTTGTACAGGCATTGCTTTTGTAACATCTAACATTAACTGGTCCATACAAACGCGCCCAAGAACTGGTACACGAATTCCATTAATTAACGCATGCCCCTTATTCGACAGCTGACGGTTATACCCATCTGCATAACCAATTGGAACAGTCGCAATCCATTCTTCTCCTGTTGTTACATACGTATTCCCATAACTTACACCACGATTTTTTTTCGCGTGCTTAATATGAGCCACTTTCGACTTCAATGATAGTGCTGGCTGTAAAGAAACAACTGTATGATCTACTTCTTTCGAAGGATACATACCATAAATCCCGATTCCAACACGAACCATATTTTGAAATGTATTGCTTAGCTCCATTGATCCAGCACTGTTTGAACTATGGATATACGGAAGATGAATACCCATTTCCTTCGCTGTATTTACAGCTTTCTCAAATAAACTGGTTTGCATATTTGTGTATGTTTTATTAATTTCATCAGCTGTAGAGTAATGTGTAAACATACCTTCTACTTCTATATATTTCATATTTTTTAGTTCTTCTAAAAATGGCGCAACCTCTTCTTCTTGTAAACCAATGCGACTCATTCCTGTATCTATTTTCACTTGAATATGCGCTTTCTTTTCAAGTTGCTTAGCAATTTCATTGATACCTTTTAGATCCTCTATTCTATATACCGTCATCATAATATCATACCCAATAGCATCTTTAGCAGCTTCCACTGGTGTATAACCTAAAACTAAAATCGGCACCGTAACTCCTGCTTCGCGTAGTTCGATTCCTTCATCTACAAAAGCAACTGCAAGTTGATTCACTCCTGCCTCAATTGCCGCTTTTGCAACTTCAACCGCCCCGTGTCCATACCCATTTGCTTTTACCGCTGCCATCATTGCAATATTTTTATCATTCACACGTTTTTTAAATTCTCTTACATTATGTTTTACAGCATCTAAGTTAATTTCAACAATTGTATCTCTTCCATATCTCGAACTCATGGGTCTAAACTCCTAACTCAATAATTGCTTTCCATTCTATTTCTCGTTTAATTATGACCTTTTACAATATAATACTTTTCATTTTCCTAGTCAAACTACTAGAATTTTCGGAATTTTGAATATGATTTAATACTCCTAAGACACTATTATATACGGAGATGAGGAGAATTACAATGTTTGCTCAAGCTACATTAATCGACTTTAAGCCTCATCAAAAATAGATTCATTGTTAATGAAAAGAGAAGAAATCAGTCCTACAAAGAGTATTAAGCCTATTAAAATAAAAGTTAGATGGAGCGTATCACCATCTAACTCTCTTACTTTCGCTCTACAAACAAAAAAGTAATTCTTATTTTTAATAAGAATTACTTTTACAGGCTGTGGAGAAAGTCTTCTCCACGGCCTTTTTTTGTGTCTGAGCCTCTTTTAATCTGTCAACACTGATAAAAAGAGGAAAAGGAGCGATTTTATTATGATGGGTGCATTGAAAAATCATCGCAATGAGTGCGTATCAGTTTCTGTTGAAGAGTTAGTTCCTCAAGATCATTTTCTTCGTGCAATTGAGGCAACAATTAATTTTGATTTTATTGAGGAAAAGTTACGTCCCTATTATTGTGAAAATAATGGACGTCCTTCTATTCATCCTATCGTTTTATTCAAAATGATGTTTATTGGCTATTTTTACGGTATTCGTTCTGAGCGTCAATTAGAAAAAGAGATTAAGATGAATATTGCATACCGGTGGTTTTTAGGGTTTTCTTTATCAGATCCTGTTCCTGATCATTCAACAATTAGCTGGAATCGTCGTACTCGTTTTCTTCATACAAATATTTTTGAAGAAATCTTCGAGGGAATTGTACGTCAAGCGATGGAACATCGCATGGTAGGAGGACGTGCGTTGATGACAGATTCCACACACGTAAAAGCAAACGCAAATAAAAACAAATTTGTAAAAAAAGTAAAAGAAGAACGCCCGAAAGCTTATATAGAAGAGTTAGAAGCAGCAATAACGGAAGATCGAGAAAAACATGGAAAAAAGGATTAAAACCTAGAAAGGAACGTGATACCCCAATCAAAGAAACACGTGTAAGTACAACGGATCCTGATAGTGGCTTTTTAATGAGAGATGGAAAACCAAATGGTTTTCATTTCTTAGACCATAGAACAACTGACGCAAAATATAATATTATTACAGACACTTTTATTACGGCTGGAAATGTAGTGGATTCCGAGCCGTATTTAGCACGCCTGCAAGTGCAAATTGATAAATTTGGATTTGAAGTAGAAGCGGTAGCGCTTGATGCAGGATATTTTACAAGCTACATTTGTAAAAAATTATCGGAACAGAATATATTTATGGTGATGGGGTATCGCCGATTTGGAAAACGAAATAAAGACGTACCAAAAAGCCAGTTTAAATATGAAAAAGAAACAGATGTATTTGCCTGTCCAATGGGATGTATTTTAGAATATGCGACAACTGATCGAGAAGGATATCGCCAATATAAGTCTAATCCAACAGACTGTGTAGTTTGTCCGTTGCGTGACAAATGTTGTTCAGTGAAACAAAAGCAGAAAGTTCTTACTCATCATATTTGGGAAGAGTATAAAGATATCGCCAGAAAAAATAAGTTAACCCGTACAGGAAAAAAATTATATAAAGTACGGTGTTCTACGATTGGACGAAGCTTTGCGGATGCCAAAGAATTACATGGCTATCGATACGCTCGGTTCAGGGGGCTAAAGTCTGTCCAAATGCAGGCTTATCTCACTGCAGCCTGCCAAAATATGAAAAAAATAGCCCTTCATCTGACCAAAAAGGGTCAGGTGAAGGGCTATTTTTTGTATTTCTATCATTTTTTACTGTTTTCGTTCACTAAAATACTAAAAAACTTCAGAGTGTCGGAAACCCTAAAGGGTTTCCCAACACTCTGAAAAAAGTAATTCTTATTTTTAATAAGAATTACTTTTACTCAACAACACTATTTTTCTTCTACATTACCTTTTACCTTTCCTCCGACACCCCAATGCGAACCCGGAATCTCATTTACTAGTACACGTACACGTTCAGTCTCCACGTCCAAACTTTTTGCAACTGCATCTGTAACATTTGAAATGAGATTTTGAATCTGCTCCTGTTTTCGACCCTCAATAACTTGAATTTGTACAATTGGCATACCCATCTCTCGCTTTACTCTTTATTCACAAAACATCAATACACTACCCAACCCTTCAAACTGCGCAATAATAGCGTCACCAGTTTTGAAAGCAACCGCTTCAGATAATGCCCCACTTAGCACAATATCACCTTTTTTCAACCCTTCATTTTGTAATCCAAGTTTATTTACCGCCCAAGCAATTGCCGTTGCCGGATGTCCAAGTACAGCTGCCCCTGTGCCAGTTGTCGCCGTTTTACCGTTTTTCGACATAACCATTCCAACATTAGCTAAGTCTATTTCCTGAGCGTTAATCCATTTGCTTCCTAATAGAAATTTTGAGGATGAACAATTATCTGCAATTACATCAGGCAATGTAAATTTAAAATTCAAATAACGACTATCAATAATTTCCAAAGCTGGCGTAACATATTTTGTTGCCTTTAATACATCATCCGCTGTAACGCTAGTACCCTGTAAATCATCTCCCATTAAAAAGGCAATCTCTGGTTCTACTTTTGGATGAATCAACGTTTCATACTGCACAGGTTCCCATTCAAACGCTAACATATCATGTAATAAATAACCGTAAATTGCTTCCTCAATCCCCATCATTTGTTGTTTCGCTTTACTCGTTAACCCAAGCTTTACACCAACTCGTTTGGATCCTTCTTTCATCTTTTGTTCAACTAATTGTTTTTGCAATATGTAAGCATCTTCTACTGTTAAATCCGGATGCTGATCTGTTACCTTTACTACTTCTTTTCGTTCCCTCTCCGCCTGAAGTAAATATTCAATAATCTCTGAATCCGCTCCTTTAACTAAAGCCATATTTTACACCCCCGTTTTTATCTTTGCTAATTCAGCTGCTACATCTAAAATCATATCTTCTTGCCCACCAACTACTTTTCTCTTGCCAAGTTCTATTAAAATATCACGAGCATCTACACCAAATCTATGAGCAGCTCTCTCAGCATGTAGTAAAAAGCTTGAATATACACCAGCGTATCCCATGACAAGACTACCTTTTTGAATTTCTTGTGGTCCTGGTAACAGCGGTGCAACAATATCCTCTGCCAAATCCATCATTTTATACAAATCTACATCTAGCGTATATCCCATCCGATCCAATACAGCTAACAATACCTCTGTTTGCGCGTTCCCAGCTCCAGCTCCAAGGCAGCGGACACTTCCATCAATACGGGTTGCTCCTTCTTCAATTGCAGTAATCGTATTCGCTACTGCAACAGAAAGGTTATTGTGGCCATGAAAGCCGATTTCAATATTTAGGGATTGACGTAATGCCTGGATACGTTCACGTACTTCATGAGGCAATAAAGCTCCAGCTGAATCTGTTACATAGACAGCTTGTGCCCCGTAACTTTCCATAAGTTTTGCTTGTTCTACCAATTTCTGTATCGGTGCCGAATGTGCCATCATTAAAAAACCACACACTTCCATACCCAATTCTCGTGCAAAATGAATATGTTGAGCGGAAACATCCGCTTCCGTTACGTGGGTTGCTATACGAACAAGTCTTGCTCCAATGCTTTCTGCTTGTTTTAATTCATGGACAGTGCCAATACCAGGAATAAGTAACACAGCTACCTTTGACTGTCTACATTCTTCCACTGCCGCTTCAATGAGTTTCATTTCATCTACTAACGATTTTCCATATTGCAAAGTGGAACCACCTAATCCATCCCCATGACTAACTTCAACATAATGCATACCAGCCTCATCTAACGACCTAGTTACAGACCGAACTTGTTCCTCTGTAAATTGATGCCTCATTACATGACTTCCATCACGCAAACAAACCTCAGTTATTTTGATTGGCATATCACTATTTCTTTTCACTCATCATACCTCGCTTCTGCTCTCCAATTATTCGAGATGCAAATCCTTCACCAACTTTTAATGCCGCTGCTGTCATAATATCTAAATTCCCAGCGTAAGGAGGAAAGTAATCCCCGGCTCCTTCTACCTCTAAAAATACAGTCACACGGTTTCCATCAAACATTGGCTCTTGTTTTAAAGAATATCCTGGAACGTATGACCTAACTACTTCAACCATCTTACAAATTGCTTGCCCAATAATGAATTCATCCATATGCTTAACTTCGCAATATACTGTATCTCTCATTAAAATAGGAGGATCCGCAGGATTTAATATAATAAGTGCTTTCCCGCAATCTGCTCCACCAAGCTCTTCAATCCCACGTCTTGTCGTAATCGTAAACTCATCAATATTTGCCCGTGTACCTGGACCTGCACTTAAACTAGAAATCGTAGCAACTATCTCCGCATACGTAACGTCCGCTACTTCATTGATTGCATGAACAATTGGAATTGTTGCCTGCCCACCACATGTAATCATATTGACATTTCGCATTTCTACATGAGTACCATCTTGTATAGCTGGACAAACAAATGGGCCACATGCTGCAGGAGTCAAGTCAATCACTAGCTTCCCAAACTCTCTTAAGACTTCCGCGTGACGAATATGAGCTTTGGCTGAAGTTGCATCAAATACAATATCTGCTATGCTAGGATTCTCAATAATTGCTTGTATACCATTATCAAAAATCTCATATCCTTCTTCCTTCGCTCGCTTTAATCCGTCTGATTCAGAATCTATCCCTATCATAGCAGTCATTTCAATTACTTCACTTCTTCTTAATTTATACATTAAATCCGTACCAATATTTCCGGAACCTATAATAGCCGCCTTCACTTTCCCCACATATATCCCCTCCTTTTCACACAACTATAAAACTATACAAATTTAATAGAAACCGAACCAAGAGATCCGAAATCAGCTTGAATTACATCATTACATTGAACTGAAACAGCGCCCGATAATGCACCTGGCAAAATTAATTCCCCTGCCTTCAATGAAATATGAAATCCACTAAGTTTATTCGCTAGCCAAGCAATCGCTTGTGCAGGATGTCCTAATGCCGCTGCTCCTGCTCCAGTAGCAATTAAACTATTATTTTTATAGAGCGCCATTCCAGCCGTACGCAAATCTACTTCAGATACATTGGACATCTTTTCACCAACAACTACTTTTGCAGAAGAGCCATTATCTGCTACTGTATCGACAAGCTTAATCTTCCAGTCTGCAATACGACTATCAATAATTTCAAGTGTAGGTACAATATATTTCGTTGCCATTAGCACATCTACATATGTAATATTAGGTCCATTCAAATCCTCAGCTAAAACAAATCCGATTTCCGCTTCTACTTTTGGAGATACAAACGAATCTATCGAGATTACACTTCCACTTTCTACTTTCATATCATCTAGTAAATGTCCGTAATCTGGTTCATCTACCCCAAGCATTTGTTGCATTGCACTACTCGTAAGTCCAACTTTCTTCCCAATCACTTTGCGGCCTTGTCTTAACTTTCGTCCCACTACTTCGAGCTGAATGTTATACGAATCTAAAACTGATAGATTTGAATACCTTTCCGTGAAAGGCGAAATTGGCCTACACGTTTGTTCTGCCTGTATAAGTTCATCTGCTAATTCCTTTATTAACACTTGCATTTATCTCACCTCATTTTTAAAATCTATATTTAGAACACATCAGTGGAAATACCATTCCACTGATGGAACATTCATTTTCCCCCGCTATTCGCAGGCAGTAAGACCCCCACCTCAGGTTTCAGAGAGAAGCAAAAAAGATAGGCGGGGGATAACTGCTCGTAAAAGCCCGATTGGTGAAGCCCCCACTGATGGAAGTTTCACTTTATAATTTCATCGTAACTGTCTTTGCTTCTGTATAAAATTCAAAACTATGGCGTCCACCTTCTCGGCCAATACCACTTGCCTTAGAACCACCAAATGGAGTACGTAAATCTCGCACATACCAACAATTAATCCATAATAATCCCGAATCAATTTGCGAAACAACTCGTTGTGCTCTTCTAAGATCATTTGTCCAAACAACTCCCGCTAAACCATAAATAGAATCATTTGCGATACGAATTGCATCTTCTTCTGTTTTAAATGGTATAACAACTAAAACTGGACCAAAAATCTCTTCTTGAGCTACACGCATACGATTATCGACATCATATAATATAGTCGGTTCATAAAAGTTCCCTTGTGCTAAACTCTCGATTCTTTTTCCGCCGTGGGCTAATTTTGCTCCTTCTGAAAGACCTATTTCCACGTACTGATCAACTGTTTCTAGATGTGATTTCGAAACAAGCGCTCCCATATCTGTATCTTCATCAAGAGGATCTCCCACTTTTATGTTTTTCACCGCTGTTACAAATTTCTCTAGAAACTGTTCATATACGCTTTCCTGTACAAGTAATCTTGAACCAGCTAAACAAATTTCTCCTTGATTCCGATAAATTGCTTCAATCGATCCTTGTACTGCTTCATCTAAGTCAGCATCTTCAAATACAATGTTTGCTGATTTTCCGCCTAATTCTAATGAAACTGGTATTAAGTTTTCTGAAGCATTCCGCATAATTGTTTTCCCTGTATTACTTTCCCCCACAAATGAAATACGTCTTACAGACGGGTGCGTCGTCATTTTCGTTCCTACCGTACTTCCTGGCCCTGTAATAATATTCAGTACACCTGGAGGTAGCCCGGCCTCATTCGCAATTTCACCAAGCATGACTGCACTTAGCGGCGTGTAAGATGCTGGTTTCACAACTACTGTATTACCAGCGGCTAGTGCAGCTGACGCCTTCCACGTCATCTGCATAAATGGCAAATTCCAAGGAATAATTAAGCTCGTTACTCCTGCTGGTGCGTATTTTGCATATGACATAAAGTTATGCTTATCATAATGTTCATGTACTATATACTTTGCCATCTCGGCAAAGAAACGAAGATTATGTGCAGAACGCGGAATATCAAAACCACGACTTTCTTTTATTGGCTTTCCGACATCAAGTGTCTCTATATACGCTAATTCATCTACTTTTTGCATAATCAAATCGGACATTTTGCATAAAATAGCTGAGCGCTCTTCCACAGGCATTTTACTCCAGATACCACTTGTGAATGTACGCCCCGCTACGTCTATTGCTCGCTTAGTATCCTCTTCATTTGCTTGTGCAACAGAGGCAAGTTTTCTATTTGTCGATGGATTGAACGTATCGAATGTTTCGCCGGACATCGCATCGACATATTGACCATCAATAAATAACTTCGCATCTTTTACTTTCATTTTTTCAGCTAATAGTTCTTTATTCACACTCTTTACCTCCTACTCTACAATTTCTAAAACCATCTCGATTTCAATTGTTGTATTATTCGGTAGTTGAGCCATTCCAACAGCGGAACGAGCATGCTTTCCCTTTTCACCAAAAACATCTACTAATAAATCGGATGCACCGTTCATCACTTTTGGCTGATCAATAAAATCTTCTGTACTATTTACAAATCCAAGTAACTTCACAACTCGTTTCACCTTATTTAAATCACCGAGTTCATTCTTTACAACGCTTAATAAGTTCAACATAGACCGCCTAGCTGCCTTATATCCATCTTCTATTGATACATCTTTACCTAATTTCCCATGGTACTGGTCAACACCTTGTCCAGCAGTAAACAATAAGTTTCCGACCCTTACACAACTTACATAATTACCTACCGCTGGACGAATAGCTGGTAGTGTGAGTCCCATTTCATTTAATTTACTCTCTGGTGTTTGTGCTTTCTGCATATACTACACCTCTTTTTTTCATATCAACATTTAAGAAACTCGCTGCATTTCCGCCAAGCATAGCTTCCTTTTGCTCCTCTGATAAATCAAGTGTCTCGTCAATTACTTTACCTGGCTGAATTTCTCGTAGTAAAAACGGATAATCCGACCCCATAAAAATCTTTTCATGTCCAAATCGCTCTATCATATATTTAAGGTTGATAGGATCATAGTTTAAAGAATCGAAGTAAAATTTCTTTGCGTAATGGCTCGGAGGATATGTAGTTAATCTCAGATGTGGCCATACTTGCCACCCTTGATCTAATCGCGGCAAAATATATGGAAAAGAACCTCCACCATGAGCAAAGCAAATTTTTAACCTAGGAAACTTCTCCATTATCCCGCCCCATATAAGTGTAGCTGCGGCAAGAGCCGTTTCACTTGGCATCCCAACTGTATACATAAAATTATGATGCGGCATTCTATCTCGCCCTAATGTTTCCCACGGATGAATAAAAATTGGAACCTGCCATTTTTCAGCCATCCGGAAAAACTCAATAAATGAAGGATCATCTAAATTTTTCCCATTTACATTCGTTCCAATTTCGATTCCATGTAAGTTTAATTCTGTTATGCATCGCTCCATCTCACGAACTGCCGTTTCTCCATCTTGCATTGGCACTGTTCCTAATCCAACAAAACGATCTGGATATGCCAAGACGGTTTCCGCAATAAAATCATTTTGAATACGCGCCATTGCTTCAGCTTCTTCTGGTTTTGCCCAATAGGAAAATGTAACAGGAATTGGTGATAATACTTGTATATCAACACCTTCACGGTTCATATCTTCAATTCTTTTCTCCGGGCACCATACTTGATCTGTCACATCGCGAAAGTTTTTCCCACCAACCATAATCGCAGCACCACATGTACAAGTGCGATTTAATATCGGCCAACGTCCACCACCAAACTTCTCCTCAAAATCCGGAAATGTTTCAGGAATAATATGTGTATGAAAATCTATTCGCACTTCCATTCCTCCACTTCCTCTGGCATAATATGTCCGCAGTTTTTACACGCACGAATTTCTTTATTTGAATTAAAACTATGAATCGCTTCTTTCACTTGTTTTTCAATATCGGTTAATTGAACCCGTACGCGATGCATTTCATGATTACACTCATCACAGAACCAAACAAAATCTTCAAGTTCTCCTTGGTTACGTTTCCTTTCAATTACTAATCCATATGTGTTTGCAACGCGGTGCGGTGAATGTGGCACCATGGCTGGTAACATAAACACATCTCCTTCTTTCACTGTAACAACTTCACGTTTCCCTTCTTCCGTAATACATTCCACATAACATTCGCCTTTTATTTGATAAAAGAATTCATCTGAAGGATCAACATGAAAATCACGTCTTCTATTTGGCCCTCCTAAAATCATGGCAATAAACTCTGAGTCTTGCCAAATTACCTTGTTATTTACCGGTGGTTTCAATAACTCTTTATTTTCATCAATCCATTTTAGTAAATTAAAAGATTGTAATGTTTTTGACATGTTTTTTCCTCCTTATAATTCATTCGCTTATATTGTTTTAAGAGGCCATCCTAATAAGGATTGAGGCCTTTGTAATTCTCCTTGAAATAAGTGATTCCGTATCCTCGTTGATGAAATTCGTTCACCTTCTTCGCAGCAAACCTCTTCGACGATAGAAACATCAAAGTATTTCATCAGTAGCTCTATATCACCCTCGCGATTTTTTCCAAATCGAAAATCTTCTCCGACATAAATTTCAATTGGGCATAATCTTTGTAATTCTTGAATAAAGTAACTAGCCCTTCTCGTTACATACAACTCATCAAAACGAATAACAATTACATGTTCAACACCGAGCTCCTGAAATCGATTTAACTTCTCATTAATTGGCGTTAGCACTTGTGCTCCCTGAAAATAAGAACGTGGTGATGGATCAAATGTATACACGACATTTGGAATCTGTAACTCTTTCCCTTTCTCCACCGCGTTTCTAATAACGGTCTGATGTCCTTTATGCACACCATCAAAAGCACCAATAGAAACAATCGATTTTTCCAATTCAGGTACACTATAATCATGTATATAAATGATTCTCACCTCTCTTTTACAGTTATGATTAAATGTCTAAATAACCAAATTCCTTTGAAATTAAATTTGCAGTATTCATCACACTTCGAATCATGACTTGACGATTGCTTCCTTGCATATACGTTTTCGGACCAACAATATTAAGAGCAGCAATGGTTCTCCCGGTGTAAGAACGAATAGGAGCCGCAATGCCATATAATCCATGTTCATTTTCGTTATCACTTATGGAATAACCTTGCTTACGAATTGTCTGTAACTCTTCTTGAAATCTCTTCATACAAGTAATTGTATTTGGTGCTCGAGGCAGCAGCCCATTTTCTGAAGTATACTCTAAAGAAGAAGGGTTAAATGAAAGAAGAACTTTTCCTGTACTTGTGCAGTATGCAGGTTTTCTTGATCCGACATGAGTTGATATTTGAACAGAATCCTTTGATGAAATTTTCAAAATAAATACAACATCTCCACGGTCAAACATACCGATATGTACCGTCCCATTAAATTTCCTTACAAGTTCTTCAACGATTGGAATTGCCCCGCTATAAATCTCTTGTTGAAACATCACTTGATTGCCCCACTCCAACAATTTCCATCCCAGTCGATATTTTCTCTGCTCATCTCGAATTAACATTCCTTCTTCACACAATGTACGGACAAGATGGTGAACTGTACTCGGGTTCATATTTAATTTTGCAGCAATTTCAGAATTTCCTAACACCGGCTCACCACTCGTAAAACAATTTAGAATTTTACAAATTTTACTGATAGATGCTATCACAATAACTTACCTCCTCTATTCCAGTTACATATTTTCCGGTTCATATATAGCTAAAACATGTAAGAAGATTTACATCCTAACAGTAAAATTCTTGTTATCTATTTGCCACTCCTTCCTTTTTTATTTCAAAATGTAAGCGTGATCATTTTATTGTCACCTTAATGGATTTCCAGATAATTCCGTTCGCAAGGCACTGTCCACAAGTGACAGCGATTGTTGTTTTTTGTACGCATTATAAAACATGCCCATTTTTCTCACTGGATCACCAGAATAATAACGCTCATATTGTAATAGGCGTTGTCCAAACGCTTCACCGCATAAGTCCCAAGCTAATTTAAATAATCGAACGCGTTCCTCAGAAGATACCCCTTCACGCCCGATATAATATTTATACATATCCTCTTGAATCTCTGGATTCATAAAGTCGGCACCTGTTGGCGACATTAGTAGGCCACCAGCCCCAATGGTTTGAATAATTTCAATAGCACGTGGATACATTTTAGGTAATAAGCTACGTATTGTATCAAGCGGTAGTCTCGCAGGAACAGCTTCACCATATGCATTCGTTTCATACTCATATTCTGCTACTTGCAAGAGTGCACGGATTGTTTCTACATCTTGTATTAATTCTGCTAACTGATTTTGTACATTTAAAAAGCCGTCTACTCCAATTGAATCTGCTAGTTTTATAGCCACTTCTGCTGCAAAAGAAAGTTTCACTAATCCTCTTACTCCTGATTGATGTGCTGGTTGATGACCAATTCCTGTTTTTGGATACAGCTGATTTCCAGCCTCTACACTTTGATAGATAAACACTTTATCCCACGGAATAAACACATTATGAAATACAAGGAGTGCATCCATTTCTTCAAACCTTGATGCAAGTGGATGATCAAACAAGGATCGTTTTCCATCTTGCATTGGCTCGCGACAAAGAATCCTTAAACCCGGTGCATCAATAGGAACTGCAAAAGAAATTGCATGACGTTCATCACCCGGCTTAAAACTTGGATAAGAATAAATGATTACCTCATCTGTAATTGGTGCAAGTGTCGCTAACATCTTAGCTCCGCTTACATACATTCCCTCTTCTGTTTCGTTCACTACACCTAAATGCATCGTTGCATCTTCTTGCTGATGTGAGGCTTTACTTCGATCATTTTGTGGATTGATAATCGCATGTGTTAAAAACAAATCTTGATCACGTATATGTTTATAATAATTTTTTATATTAGTCCCCCATGAGGAATCAAATTTTTCAAAAAACCATGCATTGCTCGCCATTGAAGTAACTGTAACATTTAAAAAATCTGGTGTTCTGCCCATTAAACCAAATGTAGCCTTTGCCCATACTTCAAACAATTCGCGGCGTGCTTTTAAGGCCTCATAATTTTTGGGCACTAAAAATGCATTCGAAACCCGCTCTCCTGTCTCTTCGCATATATGGGTAATCTTGTCCTGATACTCTGGATCGTGCTGCATATCATATAATTTAGCAATTTGTAAAATCGGTTCCCGAAAAACATCTTCATTCACAACATCGGTTATTCTTCTTCCACCAATCCAAATTTCAGGATTTCTTGCCTTTAATCCTTCAATATACTGAGCCCCTGTTCGAATCGCCATTTTTACCCCTCCAATATATACATTTTGAAGTTTACTATACAAATAAGTTTAGAAATTCTGTCACCTTTTTAAATTAACAGAATTTTAAATTATTATAAACCAATCTCAGCTCAAAACTACTGCCTTATTTCACATTATGAAATTCTAGTAAAATTTTTAAGGGACATGTAAAAAAGGAACAGTTCCCTGTTCCTTTCACATCATTCATTCACCTTCTCCGCATCCCAATAATATTTACTAAATGCTTCAGTTAACACATCAATTGTGTTATATAGCTCTTCTAAAGTATTATCAACGCCACCAACTTCGATAAGCATGGCATTTTTCGATAAATCTTGATTATAGACTCCATTTCCATCCTTTTTATACTTTGGAAAAATCCCTCTACTTAACCCATAATAGTTTTCATCTAAATACGAATTTATCGCTCTTGCAATCTTTTCATTATCAGAACGCCCTGCATTTTCCATCCCTATTATAAAATATAACCTCGCATAGGATTTGCCATTAATCACTTTTGTCGTAACATTCTTCCGCTGATCGTCCCTGTGAATATCAATTGGAAACATAATCTTATCATTTTGTGCCAAGGCTTCTTTCACATATCCATGAGATGCGGTATATGCTTGATACCATTTCCATTTCTTATTCGCCAATAAATCACCCATGTTTGTTTTGTCATGAAGAACCGGTATTCCCTGCCCTTCCAACTGTTCTTTTAGACGCTCTCCCAAAAGCGAGACATTTACATCCGGACTTGATGGACTCTTCGCCCCAGGTAACAATGGATAAAAGGACTCCCAACTATGCGTGTGATAAATATATACAGCTTTTTCACCTTTTGCATCGTTTTTATTTTTTTGTACAGGATTCTTTTTGTCTGCTTCTGTGACTTTATCTTTCGCTACTTCCCGTTCTTTCGTTACCTCTTCAATCGGTACACTAGATTCATTCGGAATATTCGTATAGTCCGTTCCTTCTCCAGCTACGATAATATTAGAATAGTACTTTGACATCCCCGGTACTTCTTTGCCAACGAACGTTCGTAAATCATGTATTTTCAGATCTGTTGTGATAGAAAACAATAAATTCCCAACAGACTCTCGTTTATTTGTTTTAAAATAATCCGATGCAAAATAACGATTTTCACTCTCAAACATTTGAATAAATCCTTGCATTGATACTTTTCCAAACCACTGACTCGCATAATAAGATTTCATAGTATGTAAAAGCGAGGTCACAATAGACGCCGCCACTATCACTACAAATACATATGATAAAATTAAAAATAGAAATTTCTTTCCATGTATACGAGTTGCATACTTTTTCAATGTATCACCTTCTTTATCATTTTAGGTGAGAAGCCCCCACCTCAAGGAACGTGAAGGGCACAGACCAATGAGTAAGTGGTGGTAGTTCAAACATGGATATGTACAAGCTTTATGTAATATATATTTACTAGACTTTTAAATTAGACCTTACATACTAGAATTCCATTTTCAATTTGTGTTGCACCCAAGTTTAAGTGTAAGTTAAAAATAATGTCTTTTCTTACCTAGCCCACTTAGAACAAATATAAATGATATACAAATCTTCAAAATATCTACAGCCCGTTTTGTACAATCCTCCCTAATTGAACTACCCCCACCTTCACTTCGTTTAGAGGAGGGGGTCTTCTCGGTTAAAATGATAAAAAAAGAGAAATGGCAGCCCATTTCTCTCTCATTAGTTATTGTTCTTTCGATGTATCCGACGAAGGTGATTTCTTCGCTTGTTTTTCTTTAAAAATTTCACCGATTGCACCAAGTGTGCCAAGTGTTTCAATTGCATTAGATGGGATGAAGATCTTATTTGCTGGTCCTTTTGCTACTTCAGCTAACGATTCAAATGATTTATAAGCAAGAACGCGTTCATCTAAGTCCGCTGCACGTATTAATTCGATTCGGTTTTGTTCTGCTTTCGCAATCGTTTCAATTGCTCTTGCTTCCCCTTGTGCTTCTAATTCTTTCGCTTCTCGTATACCTTCTGCTTCGCGAATACGCGCTTCTTTATCCCCTTCAGCCATCAAGATTTTACTTTGTTTTTCCCCTTCAGCACGAAGAACTTTATCTTGTTTAGCCGCTTCTGCTTCTAGAATAATCGCACGCTTATTACGCTCTGCTTTCATTTGTTTTTCCATGGATACCTGCACATCTTTTGGTGGATTAATATCAACAACTTCCACACGTTCAATACGAACGCCCCACTTCTCTGTTGCTTCGTCAAGAGCTAGACGAATTTCTGTTGAAATCTTTTCACGCCCTGATAATGTTTCATCCAGCTCCATTTTACCAATGATTTGACGCATTGTTGCAGATGTAATATTACGAACACCATATTCATAGTTAGAAATACCATATGTCGCAAGTTCCGGTTCAACGATTTGATAGAAAATTATTGTATCAATTTCTACCTGTACGTTATCTTTCGTAATTACCTTTTGTGGTGGCACATTTGTTTGTTGAATACGTAAATCATGGTATACACGTATACGATCTACAATTGGGATTATTAGATTTAACCCTGGCTGCATGATGCGTTGGAATTTACCAAATCTTTCAACCACACCTACCTTTTGTTGGGGCATGATTTTAATTGTTAACGCGATAAATACAATGACAATTAATGCAAAAATAATCGTTAATGTTAATGCTACCATTTTTATTCACTCTCCCTTTTCACATATAAAACAGTGCTGCTCCTCTTTATAACAATGACTCTTTCCCCAGTAGAAATAGGAACATCCGAAATAGCAGTCCAAGTATCGCCATCCACTTTCACGATCCCATTCCCTTCACTTGTAATCGCTTGCAGGATAATTCCTTTTTTACCAGCTAATTTATCGACAGTATCGATAAATCCTTTTGCCTCTCGAAAATTTTTAGAGATTCGTTTCGTAAAGAAAGTCAATGTTAAACTTACAATTGCTCCTACAACAACTTGTAAAAATAGTGCATCTGGAGCAAACAATGCAATAAGACCTCCGACAACCGCTCCAATTCCAAGCCATAACATGTAAAAGGTAATCGATAACATTTCTGCTATAAATAAAATACCGGCTATAATAAACCAAACTACCCATCCAGCCATATGCAACCCTCACTTTCTTTTTTATTTTCTATATGTATATGAAAAAAAAGAATTGTTTATCACGTCCTCCTAATTAAGGCGAGACGTTTCATCGGAAGCTACTATACATATTCACTGTTATAATGAGTATTATTAAAATAGTATATTAATATATTCTTTATTATACATGAAAATCCCTGTATAAAAGTTACAAAAAATAAAATTCTTTCAAAAATTTATTCCACGAATTATGATTACTATAAAGAAATATGTATTATTCTTTGAGTGGAGGTACCAATATTGCACCAACAATCGCTATCCTTTTATTGGTTTTCTAAAATGTGCATCACTCTTGCTGAAGTTGTTTACATAATGATTCTTACTACTCATATTTATATAACAACCAAATCAGCTACTATCACAGCTCTTTTTCCATTATTACGAGTTATTACAAGTTTTATTGCGAGTACATCCGCACCACTTTTAATGAACCGTTTTCCATCTTATTCATTGCTCTTTACATTGCAAGGCGTTAAGACTTTCTTTTTTATTCTTTTAACTGCATTATTTCCCTTACTATCATCTAACATCATTGCCCTTCTTGCTTTTATTATTCTCATTTCATTATGCGAAGGTTGGAGTTCTCCTTTATTATACGCTGTTATTCCACGTCTAACATCACAAGAAAAGTTAGTAAAAGTAAATAGTGTCTTTTCCTTTTCAACACAAATTGTTCAAGCAGCTGCTTATTCATTCACAAGTGTAGTGGTCTTATTGATTGGTGCCACTTCTACACTTATGATAAACAACGTATTAATGATTTTGGGGTGTATTGCATTATATGTTTCATTGCGCGCTATACAAACTGAACAAACAATAGAGAAATCCTCTTCCAAATCAGCTGTATTAATAGAAGGATGGAAACTTTTATTTCAGCATCCCTCCCTCCGTATAGTTACATATATGGACTTAATTGAAACTTTTGCTGGAACGATATGGATTGGTGGTATTACTATGGCTTACGTAACGACTGTTCTTCATAGAGGAGCAGAATGGTGGGGTTATATCAACACAAGCTATTATTTCGGAACATTAATTGGTGGGCTATTAGCATGGCGAATGAGTACATATATTCAAAATAACTTAATACGCTCAATGGCCTTAGGATCACTTCTATTTAGCGTGCTTACCTTCTTATATGGCATAACAAGCAACGGATTTATTGCACTGTTTCTTTGTGTTCTAATGGGACCTTCCTATCAAATTCGAGATATTTCCCAAACAACCGTTTTACAATCAAGCGTACCACCATCTCTATTATCAAGAATGTATACAGCTCACGGTACACTTACTTCGGCTGTTTCAGGACTTTCTATGCTATGCGTTGGCATTATTACCGATATGTTCGGTGTCCGTACTATATATATCATTGCTGCTTTTCTAATTTTTTGTTCTGCTTGTTTATCTTTTATTTTGTTAAAACATACAAAACAGCAAGAAAAAGACATTTCTCTTTAAGTTCACAGAATGCAAAAAGGATAGGTTACCCTATCCTTTTTGCATTCTATTTACGATAAATTTGGAATTCGTCTATGTTTTGTAGCTTGTTCAAATGCATATGCAAGCTTAATTAAAGTCCCTTCACTAAAAGCAGTACTTGCAAAAGTGATTCCAAACGGTCTTCCGCTTTTCATATATCCAGCCGGTACTGCTATGGAAGGATAACCAGCTTTGGCACATATTGTTGATCCTATATATGAAGGGAAGAGAATTGCATCAAGATCATATTTCTTTAACGCAAAATCAATTCCTTGTTCCTGGGAAAAATATAAATCTTCTAATTTTGCATTTAAGTATTCAGGGTTTCTTAACGTATTAGAAAAATCCTTTCCAAACTCCAACCTACTTTGTCCATATTTTAATGCTTTCTCTTCTATATTTTTATTAAATGCAATTAATTCAGAGATAGAATGGACTGGAATATTGGAAGGTAACTTGGAAAGATAATTATCTAGACTATGTTTTAATTCATACGATGAGACTCTCCAACTCCACTCCCTATGAAAAGATGGAATTTCGATATCTTCTAATACTGTTGCTCCTTCATTACGCAGTACTTGTATAGCATTCTGAAATAGTTCCTCATCATACTCTCCAGATTCGTAATAGCTTTCAGAGGCTTTGTTAAATACTCCAATTTTAGCACTCCTTAAACCATTAGAATCTAAATAAACCATATAATCTTGTTGAGCTCTTCCTTCACTTTTATAAGTTGCAGGATCAAGCTGGTCTATTCCTGTTAGACTCCCCAATAAAATTGCCGCGTCAGTTACTGTTCTAGCAAAAGATCCCGCTGTATCTTGCGAATATGTAAAAGGTATAATCCCCTTGCGACTTACTAAGCCAACAGTAGGCTTAATACCAACTACAGAGTTCTGAACTGCTGGACTTAAAATAGAGGCATCTGTTTCTGTTCCAACAGATAAAACGGTTAAGTTGGCAGCAACCGCTACGGCCGATCCTGTACTTGAACCACCAACAAAAAGGTCATCATCACCTGATCCATATGGATTAATGACTTGTCCACCTCTTGAACTATATCCAGCCCACATTTCAAAAGACATTCCATTCGCTAATTCTGTCATATTCGTCTTACCTAATATGACTGCACCTGCTTCACGAAGCTTTTCAACAAGAAATGCATCATGATTACTCCTATAGTTTTCAAGCGCAATTGTTCCTGCACTTGTATGCATTGAATCATTTGTTTCAATATTATCTTTTAAGAGAATAGGAATACCGTGCAAAGGACCTCTGACACCCTTTATTTTTCTTTCATGATCTAATCCTTCTGCGATAAAAATTGCATCTGGATTTATTTCTAAAATAGAATTTATTTTCGGACCGTCTTGGTCATACTTCGCTATTCTATGAAGGTAATACATAACTAACTCTTTCGAAGTAAGTTCCCCATTTTCCATCGCTGTTTGTATACCATGAATTGTTAATTCTTTTCTTAGTAGTTTATTGAATTGAATCTCCATCTGATTTCTCCCCTTACAAGTTGTTTCCTAGTTTCAGATCTTATCTTATTACTTATTAACTTTAATCATTGCCTTGTCTCCTCATTTCGACAAATTCACATCTGTTTAAACATTTCGTCTACCATACATAAAAACCTTCAAACAAAATAAAAAACGCCTTAGACGAATAAAACTATCTAAAACGTTGTTAACAATCACATATATTCTCTTCCTATTTTCAAACTCTCTTTTATTTCACATACACGTCCTCTAATAAATGTACAAATTCACCTTGATTCCCTGCTAATACAGGACACTTTGCTATATCAACCCATTCATAACAAAATGTTAGGCCCTCATCTTCCTCTCCTGCACTTACTATATGTTCCCACATATCTTTTACATCTGTTAATAATGAAATGTGAAAGAAGTGACGCTTTTGATACTCCTGTTTTTCTTTCATATAGATGATATAATCATCAATGAAACGTTCTATACATAAATGACGAAGTCCAGACTCTTCTATTACTTCACGCAGTACTGCTGCTTCTAATTTTTCTCCTTCGTCAACTGTGCCACCTGGGACCTGTATACCTGCTTCTGGTATATCACGATGAGTAAAAACAAGCAACTGCATAACTCCTGCTTTCTCCCTTGTAATGTATGCATATACTTTTTTCTTATATAACATCGTCATCTAATCCGTCTCCCCTCAATTCATTACTTCATCGCTTCCTCTAAGGTGAGTTGATTTTCATATAGATATGTCGCTTGTGGATTCCCTACATAACGTACGTGCCACGGTTCATACCGATAACCCGTAATGGACTCCTTCTCTTTTGTATACCGAATGACAAAACCAAATCGATGCGCATTTTGAGATAGCCATTTCCCTTCTTTTGTATCTCCAAAAACAGACTCTAATTGGAATTTAGCTGATTGTGATGTAATATCCATTGCGAGTCCCGTTTGATGTTCACTCGTTCCTGGAACAGCACTAGACATTGCTGTTTTTGCTTCTCCATCTTGAATCTTATACATTGTATTTAATGCTTTTTGCCGATCAAAAGACCGGTATCCAGAAACTGCAAAAAGAAAAATCCGCTCCTGATCTCCTTGCTCGAACATTTTTTCAAGTGCCTGCGCTGCTTCTTTCCTCATCTTCTTTTTCTCTTGATCACCTTCACTCGAATAACGCACTTTTGGAATAACTAAATCTTGTGGCTTATAACGATCTGGTAGCCGTCTGCTTTTATTTACAAGTACAAGTACGGAATCAGGATTATTGACAACCGCAAGATCTCCTTCCATTTTGGCAATAGTTTCTTGTGCTTTTGGAAATACAACGCTACTATTCACCTCTTGTGCCTGTTTATCTTTATACATTTTATAATTAATGCTTGCCACTCCAATAATAATTACAACTACTACGACACCCAGTAGTGTCCATCTTTTTTTCATACAACGACCTCTTATTTTAATAATTTGGCCATATAATACTCATCGACACGCTCACCCTCGACAATAAGAGAATCTTTTTTGACACCTTCTTGTTCAAATCCTGCTTTTTTATATAGTGCCTGCGCTCTTGTATTGTGGGCCATTACTGTTAATTCCAAACGCCATATATCATGTAATCTTGCCCACTTTTCTACTTCTTTAAACAATGTCGTCCCAATTCCTTTTCCGCCATATTCTTGTAAGATTCCAATTACAATTGCTGCTGCATGCTTGTTTCTTTGCACATTACCACCATTAGCTAAAATAAATCCAACTAATTGCTCCCCTTCTACTGCTACAAATATAGTAGAATTATAATCTTCTACAAAACGTTGAATCATTTGTGTTTGCTGCTCTACTGTTGTATTCCGTTCACCTGGTTCTAATAGCATAAAAGTAGTTTCTTCATCCAATTGTTTTCCTAATTGCAAAAATGCTGCTGCGTCCTCTACTCGAATTTCTCGAATCATTTCTATCACCCTACCAAGTTTATAATATAAAAATTTTCTTTATAAAGAGATTTTCGCTATTTTTTTATGAAATTCCTTTCTATTTTCCCCAGGAGAAATAGACAATTTTCGATATCAATATAATGAAGAAAAAATTGTGACAATAAAGTGAAACTTTAATCAGTGGGCGTTTTCTTCTTACCTCACTTAAATTTTTTACATTTGCTACATTTTAAAGTTGGGGCTTACTACCCGTGGATAGCGAGATAAAAGCTTAGCTTCCATCTTTTTATTTTTTGAACACACAAAAAAACGTAAGTATCTCACTTACGTTCATCCATTTACCTTTTCTGCTTGCCAAAAATATTCACTAAATGCTTTCGCCAATACATCAATGGAACGATTTAATTCTTCAGATGTATTATCTACACCTCCCACTTCAATTAAAATCGCTTGTCCTGATAAGTCCTGATTATAAACACCGTTCCCTGTTTGAAATCCCTTTTGAATAACACCGCGGCTTACTCCAGGATATTTTTTATTAATCGCTTCATGTAGCGCAGTTGCTAATTGTAAGTTTTTTGCATAATTTTTATTTCCTTTTCCAATGACAAAAGCAAGCTTCGCATATGATTTATCTCCAATCGCTTTTGTTGTGACATTTTTACGAGCGCTATCTCGGTGCAAATCAAAGAAGTATTGCAATTCTCTGTTACTAGCCATTGCTTCCTGTACAACTTCACGAGACATTTTATAAGAACTTGTATCATTTAAACCCTTACTAATCAACCTCTCCCCAACATCTGTTTTATCATTAACTGCCCCTATCCCTTCATTTTCTAATTGCTCACGGAATCTGTCTCCCAAAATAGAAATATTCGTCACAGAGCTTGTCGCTTTATTTGGATTTGGATTATTTGTCAAATTTAATAACGGTAAATAAGACTCCCAGCTATGCGTATGATAAATAAAGGCCACTTGTCTTTTCCCAGTTGTTTGAGATGGTTGTTTCTTGTCTTTATTTGTATCCGTTTTCGGAACTTGTCCTGCTTCTCCAGTCCGCTCTTTCACTACTTCCTCAAGTGGAACACTCGATTCTATTGGTAAGTTAGAATAATCTGTTCCTTCACCAGCAATGACGATTTCCGTATCGTATTTCCCAAAACCCGGAAGCTCCTTTCCAACAAAGCTACGTACATCATCAAATCGAATATTCGTTACTGTTGAAAAAAGAAAAGATGAAATCGAAAAATCTTGATTTAAATTCCGATATTCTTGTGTAAAATAGTGATTTTCCTTTCCAATCACATACATATAACCATTTATTGACAACTCATTCAACCAATTATATAAATATGCTGACTTTGTTTCTTTTAATGAAGTCACCATCATACTAATAAGAAAAAAAGTTGCTAACATCATAATGACAACAAATAAAATGAGCTTTCGTACACTCGTTAATTTTACATAAAAAAAGCCTCGATTCATAACATCACCCTCTCTGTTCCAACTTATGTACAAGCTATAGAGAATAGACCGCCTAAATTTCGGCTATATTGTCATAGAGGTGAAGTGAATTGAAGCTAATTATAGGTATAATTCCTATTGTTTTATCATGTGTTTTTTTATTATTTGCAGCACACCCTAAAATCCGTGCTTTCTTAGATATTTGCGCGTACCTTTCATTATATATACTGGGTATACTAATTGCTTTTAACATATATGATGTTGTACTGCACGGCTTAGTATTTATGACAACCATTCACAGTATTTTATTGAATCCATTATTTCTCCTTACCGGGGCTTATGTAGGAGTATATTCTTTATATCTCCTTATTTATAAACTAGTAACAAATGTAAGAAAAACTTAATACTTACCTTTAACGTATTTCCGAAAGAAGTCCCCATCTTCAAGCCCGTGACGGGCAATAGCCCAGCGATAAGGTTGGGATGAATTTCGTTTAGGCACAGCCTAACTGATTTGTAAGAACAACCAATTGTTATTATGGTGTATGCATTCTATATCCGATATCTTCACTTGCTTGTAAGACTTAGAAGGATTTTGTAGATAATGACCATCTATATCTTGTACATACATCATCTTCCCTGTAAATCCTGTCACAAATCCTACTTGTCCAAACACTTTTACTTTATCACCCAAATAGATTCCATGTACCTTTGGTGTATTTTTATTGTTTCGTTTTGCAGTTGTATTTTTTGTTTTTCTTCCTTTTCTTGCAGTCGATTCATGAAGGGATCGTTTTTTCTTTCTAAATTGTTTGATGCGAAATTCACCACTTTGCTCATATTCTTGTAGTTTTGTTGGGGTTGTAATCGCAATGGCATCATTATAATGTGTTTTCGATAAACGTAATTCTTTTCGTTTCGGTGTGGTGTAGCTGCCATACGTAATCTCACAACCTAAACGATTCATGATTTGCAGACGTAATATATTCATAAAAGCGGTCTCTTTATATTGTTTTGGTTTCTTGAAAATGTGTTTGATAGTTCCTTGGTGAAATTTCTGATGGCACTCTTCATGTACGGTTACAAGGTTATCTGCCATATCTGAACCGCCACTACATCGTTCAATGATATGATGCGTATGCAAAATACCGCCTTTTTTCTTACAAATTTGACAAGTATAATGATCTCTCGTAAACACGTAATACCTTGTATTCCAAAAGCCAAAGGCATCACCTTGTTGATATTCTTTTCCTTGTATGTCGGAGTTTTTTAGTTTTTGCGCATCAAACTTTCCTACTTCAACAATTACTTTTGGGGATGGTAATAACGAGCGGAATATTTCAATCCAATGAATTTGGTTATGCATCCTACTTTGAATCGATGGAGGCAACCAGCCTTCTCTCTTTTTTCGATTGAGAAAACGTGCTTTTCGATATCTTGTTTTTCGTTGTCTTCTACTTCTGCGTAATGTAGCTCTCAGTGTAAGATTCTCTTTAACGTCTTGACGTAACTCGATTGTTCCCTTTGCTAGCACTTTGTCTTCTGTGGTGATCGCAATGCCTACATACTTCGAACCGCTATCAACACCAATTGCAACGGATTGCACCGTTTCACCAGTAGCATACTGCAATTGAATTGTAAACGGAGTATACCCAATAATCTTGGCTTTTCCTTGTTTGAGAAGAAGCCTAGCTTTGCGATTGCTGCAAGGCATGAGCGGTTCTCCTCTTAAATTCTTGACAAATACACGCATGATTTGTCCCTCCTAAGAGTTTGTTTCCCTTCGCCAATGTTTGTAGGTGTTGGCAACTTCTTGTGCAAGAAGACTTGTGGTTGACCGTTCCTTCCCAACCAGAACTTTTACAGAGCCACCATAGAGCCAAGAACTAGGGAATCATTCTTGGGTATGCAACCTACGAACGGAGTCCACAAAGGACCGTGGCTAGACAACCAGAACTTTTACAAGCCCCCACTTCAAAACGCGCTAGCGTTTAAGTGGTGGGTAGTTGACATGGAGTGTAAAGATGAAACCACCTTTTATATGTCATAAATGCCAGAAAAAAATTGTCAGAAAACAAGATCTTATCACCACAATATTTTACATACGTATCTACTTATTTCACAATACTTGTTTTAGCCAACAATTTTTCTTTTCTAGTTTCATTCCTATTAACACGTTATTTGGAGCATATTTCATTTGGTATACTCTCGCTATAGGGAGTGTTTTAACCATAACTGAACCCTCAATTATTTGGATCTTTTTTTTACTACCAGCTCTATATCGCTTCATTTCTTATTATTATATCGAACGTCACTTTTGAAGATAGCGATTAGACTGTCCTTTAGGAATACTTAAACACTCCCAATCTTTTTCTTTCAGCAATTTCCCAACATAAATAATTTGTCCAATATGTGATGCATAATGAGCAATCTGCCTTTCAATTGCTTGCATAACACTATGCGCTTCACCACGAATATGAATTATCTTTAAAAGATCTTGCGGAGTTAATGATTGCAGCGCTTGAAAAACATACCCCCATCCTTCCCCCCATGCTGCTAGCACTTCTTCTTTTGAAGCATAACCGCCTTCAAATTCACCATCACGATTCCGATCTAGCTTTTCACCGTCTGTCGTTAAGAAATCTGTCCATCTTGAGCGCATATTCCCATGCAAATGTTTAATTATAATCGCAACACTGTTTGCTTCTTCATGAGGTGTCCAGCATAGTTGTTCATATGATAACTGTGAAAGCGATTGTTCTCCTTGCTTTTGAATCACCTTAAAGTTTGAAAAAACACATTCTAAATAAGCTTTTCTAACTTCCATTTCCAATCCTCTCCCATATTAACTAATTGGCGTTCCATTTGGAATTTCTATATCAGGTTGCAATAAGATTACATCACCATGTTCTGGGACTCCTCCTAACACAAGCACCTCTGATTTAAAGCCTGCAACACGTTTTGGTGGAAAATTCACTACGGCAACAACTTGTTTTCCAATTAACGCTTCTGGTGTATACCGCTTTGTAATTTGAGCACTGGATTGCTTCATACCAAGTTCACCAAAGTCAATTTCCAGCTTAATTGCAGGTACACGCGCTTCTTTAAACTCTTCTGCTTTTTTTATCGTTCCAATACGTAAATCTAACTGTAAAAAGTCTTCAAAATTAGCCATTTTATTCTCCCTCCCAAATTATCATTTAGACAAAACATGCAAATTCCCTCTAAAAAAAGAAAGATGCCTAAGCACCTTTCTTTTGTAACTCCCTTGATTCATTTGGTCTATATAGGAAG